>DASTPO010000427.1:0-3056 GCA_035762225.1 Candidatus Angelobacter sp. | reverse complement strand
CAATGTTTGCGGTGTGCACGTAGAAGACAGGGTCTTGCGCCGCGGTGAGCGGAGAGCCCATCAAGCCGCCGATATCGACATGAACGTTGTTGTGAGGATTACTCTCAATCACCTCTCCGGCGGTGAAAAAAGCGCGGCCTTGGAGCCCTGCGCCGCCTATAGCCATTCCATAGGAGGAGTCCACGTGGCAGGCTGGGACCGACGCTGTGCCGGCATTCCAGCCGGGACCGCGCTCCCGCGTATATAGCTCGTTGCTGGGATCGCGGAAAGCCGCAGGCAAGGTACGCTGTGCCGGCGACTCGCAATCCCAGAACGGCAGAGCCCATGCAGGATCGCCAGACATTCTGCGCACGATCCGCTCGAACCAATACAGATACATGCGATGCCATGTCCAGAAAAAATGGTTACCGAGCTGGCGTGTGTTCCATGCTGTCTGTGCAGCGGAAAGTGGCGTGCCATAAATCGCAGCCTGGTAATCCCAGCTCAGGGGGTTCGACGCTGGAAGAGCTTTCATGGCTTTGATCGCCTTGCGGTAGGAGATCAGGATGGGATCATTCGGCGCCATTCCGCCGAGATTGCGGCGCATGAGCGGTGTGGCCCCAGCGGAATCCAGCCTGAAGGCCGAGGAGCCCAGCACCGTGGTGGCGGCTGCCCCCGCTGTGAATAGGAATCGGCGACGGGTGAAGCGATGGCTCATGCGGTGCCCCCTCCGTCATTCTCTAAATTTGGCCGAGAGCATACACCGGGAGCGGGTCCCCGGCAAGACGAGCAATGCGTTGTCTGTGCCGATCGTTACCGGGCTGGCAGCTGTGCGCGTCTGGACAATTTGTCCGTCGAGGCGCAGAGAGAGCGGGCTGGCGGCGCGAGGAAATCTTGCCGCAGTCTTCAAGAAGGGCGCGCAATCGTCATGGTGAGAAAGAATCCGTAGAGTCTGGATCAAGGGCCGTTTTCCGCTTGAAAGTAAATTCCTGTCTCCAGCTTCTGCGCCCATCGGGCTATGCGGATCAGGTTATCGAGGCCGCGAAGTGCGGCGGGATTTTTGACGCCTGCCTGGGCTACAAGACATTCGTTGAGAAGCGCAGCTACGTCATCGGGTGCAAAAGTTGGGTTGGCTGTCATATCACTGAATTGCGACAGCAATGGATAGGCAGGAACAACCGGGCCTTCCCCCTCAAATGAATCCCAGCCAGGATTGAGCTCATCGAGCAACGCATCTACCTGATATATGGCAATGCTGATTGCCAGATGGCGCTCATGGGCAGAAGTTGGGTCGAGTGTTCCGCGATGTTCCTGTGGATTCCGTGCGAGCGACACCTTCCATGCATGCGGCTCCCAGTAGTCCTCAAATTGGCCGCGTGAAGAAGCCAGCCCTTCCCGCGTAAGCCACTCGGGATCGAACTCAAGCGAAGGCTTGTCGCGGAGATTGAGGCGCGCTTCAATGACTGCAGCCAGGCTGAGTGCGTCCCGCATGGCTTGCTGTATAAATTCTGCATCGGGATGCAGTTGCTTTTCCAGAATCGCGCGCCGTTTCTCTTCGTCCTCGGCGGTGCTCCCTGTCGGTAAATCCAGCATGGCAGGTGTAGCGCTGATGCAATCGTCCTCTATCCACCAGCTCACAGTGCCTTTATATGCGCGCACAGCAGCAATCAAAGAATCCATTTGTTGCGGCTTGGGCCGGAACAGCGAAAAACAAAAACGCGGAAAAGTGGAGTCTGACTTGGCCTGGTCGTACTGAAAGTCAGTGATGAAATCCTCGCGCCTCAGATCTGATGGCGACGATGCAAAACTCCACCACTCCAGCGGGGCAATCTTGCTGATGACATGAGGAAGCCAATCGCGATCGGTGAGCGCGGCGCGGTCCTTAGGCACCGAATGTGCGGGCGTTGCGGCGAACGCGCATGCAAAGCTGAACACCAATGCCATCGCCAGGGACTTAACGCAGGTGCTCATGAGGCGTGATTATAGCCCGAGACGGCGCCCGAATATAATCAGGGATTCATGCCGACCCAAACTCTATCTTCTCCACCAGAGCGTTGCGCTTCCCAGCGATCTTCAAGGCAGAAACTCTTTATCGCTCTGATAGTTCTGGTTTGGGCCGTAGTTTACATTGGCAACCTCTTTCATCCGCCACTGATGGACGATGCCGACACCGTCCACGCTGAGGCTGCGCGGGAGATGGTCCAGAACAATGACTGGGTCACGCTGCGCATCAACGGCGGCGTGCGCTACCTGGAAAAAGCTCCGCTCATGTACTGGTGCGTGGCCGCGAGTTTCAAGATTTTTGGCGTGCATGACTGGTCAGCGCGGCTGCCCATCGCGCTCGGCATGCTGGCCTTGCTGTTGGTGGTCTATCGCATTGGAAGAAGGTTCTATGGCGACGAAGGCGGCTTGTACGCCGCGCTGGCGCTGGGCACAGGCTTTGGACCGTTCATTTATACGCGGTTCATGATCCCGGAAATGCTGGTGGCACTGTGGCTGGCGATGGGCTTTGATTTCTTTCTGACCTCGCTGGAACAAGCTGAACGCGGCGAACGGCCATCTCTCCTGGTTTGCTGGGGATTGGCGGCAACCATGGCCCTGAACGTCCTGACCAAGGGGTTGATCGGCCTGGTCTTTCCCGTTGGAACAATCTTTCTTTATCTGTTGCTCACCAGGAACCTGCGCCATCTGCTGCGGCTGCGACTCATTTCGAGCTTTCTGGTCTTTCTGTTGATCGCGGCGCCATGGCACATCCTGGCCGGCCTGAGAAATCCCGCGCAGGGCGAGGCGCGCGGCTTCTTCTGGTTTTATTTTGTCAACGAGCACTTCCTGCGCTTCCTGAAAAAGCGCTACCCCGCTGACTACGACACCGTGCCGCTCTGGATCTTCTGGGGACTGATGATGGTCTGGCTGATGCCCTGGACCGCATTTATTTTGCAGGCGGTGCGGCAGGTGCCGGCGAAGCTGGCTGCATTTCGCCAAGGTCTCACCACGCAGCAGCGAGCGACGCTGGTCTTTGCGCTGTGGCCGCTTTTAATTCTGCTCTTCTTCAGCTTTTCCAGCCGGCAGGAGTATTA
>DASTPO010000426.1:0-3865 GCA_035762225.1 Candidatus Angelobacter sp. | reverse complement strand
ACCCCGGGCGGTACGCTCCTGCTGACGGCGCATCGCGAACTGGAAGCGCTGTGCCTGGAACGCGAAGTAGCCCACTTCAAGCAGCTGATCGCGCTGAAATATGCTGAGATCGTTTATTACGGGCTGTGGTTCACGCCGCTCCGCGAAGCGCTGGACGCATTTATCGCGCAGACGCAGAAGGAAATTACCGGCGTAGTCACTCTAAAGCTCTACAAGGGAAATATCGCCATGGGCGGGCGCGAATCCGAGTATTCCCTTTATCGCACTGACCTCTCGTCGTTCACCATGAGTGAGAGTTATGACCAGAAGGATGCGGAAGGGTTCATCCGCATCCTGGGCCTGCCGGCGCGCTCGCTGGCGCGCCTGAAACAGCAACGTCAAGTAAAAGCCGGAGCGGAGGAGATTACGCGGTGAAGATGTGGTCAGGTCGGTTCCGGCAGCCGCTGGACCCGCATTTCGAAGAATGGCAGCGGTCGTTTCCATTCGACCAGAAGCTCTTGCGCTACGAGCTGACGGCCAGCCGCGCTCATGCGCAGGCGCTTCAGGCCGCTGGGATCGTTACGCCCGCGGAATGCGGCCTGATTCTCTCCGCGCTCGACGAGATCGGCAAGACCAGCGAGCAGCAAGCCGACTTCTTCAATGATCCCGAAGCCGAAGACGTCCATCACTTTGTGGAGAAGAAACTGGTTTCGCTGATTGGCGAGATCGGCAAGAAGCTGCACAGCGGCCGCAGCCGCAATGAACAGATCGCCACCGACCTGCGCTTGTTTGTCCGTGATTCAATTGACGAGTTGCGCCATCTGCTGGGCGATTTCCTGGAGACGCTCCTCGACCGCGCGGCTGAAAGCAAGACCCTTCCCCTGCCGGCTTACACGCATTTGCAGCGGGCGGAACCGGTGCTGGCCGCGCATTGGCTGCTGGCATACTTTGAGATGTTCTGGCGCGACGCTGATCGCCTGTTGGAGTGCCGCGAACGCGCCAATGAATGCCCGCTGGGTTCCGGCGCGGTGACGGGCGCGACTTTGCCGCTTGATCGCCAGCTGACGAGCCGCGCGCTGGGGTTTGCCCGGCCAACCGCCAACAGCATGGATGCCACCAGCGACCGCGATTTCATTCTTGAGTTCGTCAACGGACTCTCATTGCTGGGCGTGCATCTCAGCCGCTGGGCGGAAGAGTTCATCCTTTTCGCCACTCAGGAATATGCATTCATCACCCTGCCTCAGGCCTATTCCACCGGCAGCAGCGCCATGCCGCAAAAGCAGAACCCTGACGCGCTGGAGTTGATCCGCGGCAAGGCCGCGCGGCTGATCGGGAACCAGGTTGCGTTGCTGGTGACCGTCAAAGGGCTCCCGCTGGCCTACAACAAAGACATGCAGGAGACGCAGGAACCGTTGTTTGAGGCGGTGTACACAGCGCACCACTGCCTCAAGGTGGCTACAGGGTTCATGCGGCAGGTCATCTTCAATCAGGAGCGGATGCGTTCGGCATGTGAGAGCGGATTCATGAACGCGATGGCGGCCGCCACCTACCTGGCCCGCCATGGAGTCCCGTTCCGACAAGCCCATGAAGTGGTGGCGCAGGCGGTGCAGCAGTGCATCCTGCGGGAATGCGAATTGGATAATCTTACGCTCGAGGAATTGCGTGAATTCAGCCCGGCCTTCCAGTCTGACATCTATGACGCGCTGAAACTCGAATCGGTGCTCGCCTGCCATGACGTTCCCGGGGGCACCGCCCCACACCAGGTGCAGCAGGCCTTGAAATCCGCGCGGGAGAAGCTGGCAACTTTGCAGGAGGCACATGGTACGCACGCGTAAAGCCATCCTGCCGGACGTGGAACGGATCCACGCCATCATCCGCCCTTATGCGGAGATTGGCACCCTGCTGCCGCGGACCATCGCCGAACTGAGCGAGAACGTGCGCGATTTCGTCGTGGTGGAAGACGACGGAAAAATCGTCGGTTGCGGTGCGCTGCACCTTTACGGCATGCATCTGGCTGAGATCCGTACCATCGCCGTGGTCCCCGCCGCCAAGGGCTGCGGAGCCGGACGCAAGCTGGTGGAAGCGCTGCTCGACGAAGCTGAGCATCATCGCGTGACCTGCGTTTGCCTCTTTACGCGGATTCCTGAATTTTTCTCTCATCTGGGATTTGCCACGGCAACCCGTGAAGAACTGCCGGACAAAATCTACAAGGATTGCGTCCACTGTCCCAATCTCTATGCCTGCGATGAAGTGGCCATGGTGCGCGGGCCCATCCCGCAGAATGTTGGCCCCCGGGAAACGCAAATATTGATTCCACTGGTGAGGCTGGGAGTTTGAGCCCACGTCCGCCTCTAGGTTTTCTCTTTTCCGCCGGTGCCGCGGGCATCAAAGCCAGCGGCAAGCCGGACCTGGCATTGGCCCTGGCGCTTGAAGGTGCTTCGGCGGCGGCCATGTTCACCCGCAACCAGGTAGTCGCAGCGCCGGTCACGGTGGGGCGCGACCACTTGCGGCGCGAGCGCGGCTTGATGCGCGCGCTCATCGTGAACGCGGGCAATGCCAATTGCGCGACCGGCAAGCCCGGCCTCAAAGCCGCCAAAAGCGTCTGCGCCGGCCTGGCGCGGCAGCTCAAGGTCCGCGACTCGCAGGTTTTTCCCTCGTCCACCGGAATCATCGGCGTTCCCCTTCCGGTGGAGAAAATTCATGCGGCGCTCCCCCCGCTGGTAAGTGCAGCCAGGGGCGACGAAGAGGCTTTCGACAGTTTCGCCACCGCCATCCTGACCACTGACACGCACAAGAAGATCGCCTCTCAGACAATTGTGGTGAACCACACCGAGGCGGTTCTGGCGGGAGTGGCTAAAGGCGCTGGAATGATTCATCCCAATATGGCCACCATGCTGGTGTATTTATTCACTGACGTGGCGGCCAGTCCGCGTGAACTGGACGCCTGCCTGAAGACAGCCGTGGACCAGAGCTTTAACAACATTTCCATCGACGGCGACACCTCCACCAATGACACCGCGCTGTTGCTGGCCAGCGGCCAGAGCGGGGTGAACTTTAAATCCGTGCGTGATGAATTTCCGGCCGCGCTCACCAAAGTCTGCCGCTCGCTGGCGGCGCAGATTGTGGCCGATGGCGAAGGGGTAAAGCATGTGGTACGCCTGACCATTGAGCAGGCGCGCTCGCGCGCCGAGGCGCGGCAGATCGCCGCCACCATCGCAAACTCTCCGCTGGTCAAGACGGCGTGGGCCGGCGCCGATCCCAACTGGGGCCGCATACTGGCCGCAATCGGTTACTCAGGCGTAAAGATCGACCCTGAACGAATCAGCATTTATCTGGGCCAGCAGCAGATATGCCGCCACGGAGCCGCATGCCCATTTGACGCCGCCCAGGCTCATGCCTATATGTCAGAGCCTGTGTATGAGATTCGCATCTCACTCGGCGCCGGAAGCGCATGCCTGGAATTTCTCTCCTGCGATCTCACGGCGGAATACGTGCACATCAACGCAGACTACTCCACATAAGGCCAGGGAATTAGCAAATAGCAATTGGCAAATAGCCGAAGTCATTCACCCGCAGTATTGAGCCTCGAGCCCGTTTTGGCGAATTGCCAGTTGCTAATTGCTTTCTGGTTGACATCCTACCCAAGCTGGCCGCATACTCGGGTCGAATGGCAACCCGAGATGAAAGAGACCGTATTGCTCTTCTGCAGGGAACGCTGGACCTGCTGATCCTACGCACCCTGCTTTTTGGTCCGCAGCATGGCCAGGGCATCGCCCGCGCCATCCAGTCGCAGTCCGGCGATGAACTGCTGGTTGACCATGGGTCACTCTATCCTGCCCTGCAGCGCCTGGAAAACCAGGGATGGATCAGCGCTGAATGGGGCACC
>DASTPO010000425.1:0-3929 GCA_035762225.1 Candidatus Angelobacter sp. | reverse complement strand
TTCGCCAAGGCGTTTAACTGCAAAGCAGGACAGAAGATGGTGAGCGAGAACGCCTGCCACGTCTGGTAAATCCTTAACCGTTGAACAGGAAAGGAAATGCCGCATCTCTCGGGATGCGGCATTTTAGTTTTCCAATGGCCTTGGCGATTTCTCGGCGGTCGGCGGCCAGCACGGTTGCAGGGCAGAGTGCTACATGGCCCGCAAGGCCGCAGCCACGGGGCGTCGCGCAGCGCGGAGAGCAGGAAAAAATCCACCCAGCAATCCCATAAACAAGGCAAATAGAATTCCCAGACCCAGAAGAAGCGGGGTGATGCGGAAGGCAAACGCCAGATGAGAGAACGTCTGCCAGTTCATCGCGCCGGTGGTGAGTCCGTTCAAGGGCAGCACCGCAACCGCACCCAGAAGCCCACCAACCAGGGAGATCAACATCGCCTCCACTAAAAAGGAGAAAACCACGCTGCCCGCGCCGAATCCCAGCGCGCGCAACGTGGCGATTTCGCGCGACCGCTCCGCCACGGCGGAGTACATGGTGTTGAGCGCGCCGAACACGGCGCCAATGCCCATGATCCCGGCAACGATCGAGCCCAGCCACTGGATCATGGAACTCAACAGCCTTGATTGCTTCTCGTAGTATTCCACTTCGCGCATGATGTCCACGCTCATTCGCGGATCGGCGTTGATGGCGTCCTTGAATGGCTGAAGCGCCTCGGGAGAGCTTAGGTGTACGGTCACCGAATTGAAGAATTCTTCGGGGCGGTGATATGCCTGCTTGAGCAGCTTGCCGTCGCACCAGAGTTCCGAATCGAACGCGCTCCCTCCGGCGTCAAACACACCCACAACCTGCCAGGTTGCGCCACCGAGTTTCACGGAGCTTCCGGGCGTAAGACCGGCATAGGTGTGATTCACATTCCGGCCGATGATCATTTCATAAAGGCCGGACTGGATCATGCGGCCTTCCACCAGCTTGATCTTGCTCCGGACCTCCATGGTCTTTGCAGAAATGCCGCGCACCTGCACGTTGGCGTCAGTGCCGGTGGTAATGAGTGGAAACGGCGCGATCAGCACAACTTCAGGACTGACCAGAGATTCGCCTCCGGCGCGCGCTACTCCGGGAGCATCCTGCAGGATCTTGACCTGATCGAGCGGAACGTTGCTGTCAATCTCCGATGTGGACCCGGCGCGCCTGACAATGGCGTTGTCTGCGGAGCCCGATGAAACCAGAGTCGCTTTGAATCCCTTGGCCAGCGAGAGGACTGCGACAAACACACCGACGGTGCCGGCGATTCCCAGCACGGCCACAATCGCGGAGGCCCAGCGCTCTTTGACGCTGCGTAAGTTGTAGACCACTGGAATTGCCATTGTCAGACCCTCCTTAAGGCATCAACTACGCGCAGGCGCATCGCGCCCATTGCAGGCAAAAGACCGCTCACAAACCCGACGACAACGGCCACTCCGACCCCGGCAGCAAACATTCCGCCGGAGAGAAAGAGCAAAGGAAGGAATGACCGGACCGGGTTGACGTTGGCCGGCAGCAAGGTGAATGCTTTGGCCACGACCAGCCCCAGCGCGCCTCCTATCAGCGCGATGATGCAGGACTCGAACAGGACGAGCGCCAGCACAAATTTGTCAGAATAACCAACGGCTTTCAGAACAGCGAGTTCTGAAGTCCGCTCCCGCACAGCGATAGCCATGGTATTGCCGGTAACCAGCAGCAAGGTGAAGAAAACGATGGAGCCGATGCTGACAATCAGGAATTGAATGTTGCCCATCTGCTTGGCGAAGCCGGCGGCAAAACTCGCCTCGCTGTCGGTATGGGTCTCGTACTCGGAATTGGCAAACAAGGCATCCACTGCCTTGGCTACGCGCAATGAGTTGTCCGGATTATCCACTTTCACGGTGTACCAGCCCACCATGCCCAGATAACGGTTCATCTTGTGTGTCTCAATGTAGTTTTCGAAGTTGTCCCATTGGAACCAGAACTGGGTCTCATCGTCTTTGGCGCGGGTGCCGTGGTAAATGCCGTCAATGTTGAATTCCCAGGTCCCGGGCAGAAAGGTGCCCTGGATGGGGACCCGGTCTCCCACTTTCCAGCCATACTTTTTGGCGGTGAACGCACCGACAATAGCTCCCTGCCTGTCTTTCACGAAATTCTGCCACTGGTCATCAGGAATGCTGAATTCCGGATACATCTTCCGCTGGCTTTCCGGATCGATCACAAACTGGGGGAAGAAATTCTTGGCGTCCTGATAGACGCCGCCAAACCAGTTCTGATGGGTGACGCCGGTGACGCCCGGAATCTGCAAAATCCGATCGCGATACGAAAGCGGCAGGGGATTGATCAGGCCAATGCGATTGTAGGAAACCAGCCGGTCCGCGCCGGCTACGTCCACGCCCTGATTGAATGCGTCGCGGATGACCACCAGCAGGCCGAACAGGCACATCGCCACGGCGAAGGAGCCCAAAGTGAGGAGCAGGCGGATTTTCTTGCGAAATAGATTTGCCCGCAACAGCCCGAGGAATTTCACCTTCCACCTCCGCTGGAGACAGTTTGCAGGCGGTCGGCTTCCACCAATACGCCTTTCTCCAGATGCAGCGTAACGTCAGCCCGCTGCGCGACCACAGGATCGTGCGTGACCATCAGGACCGTCTTCTTGTATTCCTTTACCAGGCGGAGAATCAGCTCCATGATCTCGTCAGCGCTCTTGCGGTCCAGATCGCCGGTAGGCTCGTCACAGAGCAGAAACGTGGGATCGGAGACAATGGCGCGGGCAATGGTCACGCGCTGCTCCTGTCCGCCGGAGAGCTGCCGAGGGAAGTGGTGGATGCGATCGCTCAGTCCCACCACGCCCAGCGCGGTTTCCACGTGCTGCCAGCGCTGCGCCTTGGAAAGGCTCGTCAGCAGCAAGGGGAGCTCCACGTTCTGGAACGCCGTGAGCACGGGGATGAGGTTGTACATCTGGAAGACGAATCCCACGTGGCGCGCGCGCCACTCCGTGAGCCGGCTGCGCGACATATGGGTGATCTCATCGCCGGCCACGGTGATGCTACCGGCCGAGGGCACGTCAAGGCCGCCGAGAAGGTTCAGCAGCGTGGTCTTGCCGGATCCGCTGGGGCCCATGAAGGCAACGAACTCGCCCTGCTCCACGTCAAGATTCAGCGCCTGCAGCACGTGGATCTGCTCACCACCGCGCGAGTAGTTTTTCCCCAGGCCACGGGCCTGGATCAGACTGTTGGAACCGCCGCTTCCATCCACACGAACCATCATTCCCCTCCTACTGCTTTACCTCAACCGATTGTCCTTCACGCAATTTGTCTGCGCTGCGCACCACCAGCATGTCGCCGGGAGAAACTCCGGCCACGATCTCCACATCCTGGCCGCGTTCCGCGCCCAGGCGGACCGCCCTGCGTTCGAGCTTCTGATCGCGCACCAGGTACACGATTTGAGCTCCGCCATCACTCCGCACCGCAGTTTTTGGCACGATAGCGCGCGCATCACTCTGGCCGCCTTTGCCCGGCGCCGGAGCGGGGCTCAAGAAAGCGACCTTCACGCCCATATCAGGCAGAATGGTGTCATCCAGCTTGTCAAAAGTGATGCGCACTTTCACGGTGGCCTTTTGCCGGTCGGCTGTTGGAATCACCGTCCGCACTTTGGCGGGTAGCTCGCGGTCAGGATAAGCATCGAGAGTTGCGCTCACCGGCTGCCCTTCCTTGACCCGTGCGATGTAGGACTCATTGACATCCACTTCAATCTCAAGCGATTTCATGTCCACCAGGGTGGCGATTCCAGTGCGGGTAAATCCACCGCCGGCGGAAATCGGCGAAACGATCTCGCCGCGCTGCGCATCTTTTGAGACCACAATGCCGTCAAACGGCGCGCGCACCGTGCAATTGTCCACATCCTGCTGTGAGACTGCGATCTTGGCCGTGGA
>DASTPO010000424.1:0-2708 GCA_035762225.1 Candidatus Angelobacter sp. | reverse complement strand
ATACGCCTACGATCTGGAAAACAACCTCACCAGTATAACGGACGCTGCCCAGCACACCACATCTTTCGTCTATGACGCATTTGGCCGGGTCACGCAGACGGCCTTTCCTTCGTCGCTCACGGAAAACTACGTGTACGATGCCGTGGGCAATCTCACCAGCAAAGTCGATCGCAAGAACCAGACCATTCAGTACGTGTATGACGCGCTCAATCGCCTCTCGCACAAGGGATATCCTGACGCATCTTGAGAGAAGAAGAACAGGACGGGCGCTTGAAAGTCCGTTTTGAAGACCCGTTCTTTGCGCGCTGGATCGAACTGTTCACTGCCGGCATATAGTCAGGCAAGCCCCACCCAGCAGCAATCAGTTTCCGCCGTAGAGACCTCAAACACGGTCACGGAACAAGGCATCAACCTGCAATCCACGAAGGTCTCCCAAGCGCTGGGCAAAGGTCCCGCGACCATCCGTAAATCGCTGGCGGGTTTGGTTTCCTGGTGACGAAATAAGCGATAATCGTTCTTGCGTCGAGAAAAAAGACTCCTTCGCTGGCACTGGTCTTTTCTACTGTGTCGTTGTAGCCGAATCTACTAAGATCACTTGACCACACCGATGTTTGATCTGGCCCCGTTTTCGCGGAAGAAAATTGAGAGCAAAGTACACCCAGAATCACCACGATTGGATAAACCACGTACCGATAAAAGGTTGACTTCGTCTTGTTCATCGCGGGTATTCCGTCTTTGAATCGCGTCTTCTCAGGAAACACGGGGCCGGCAACTAGCAGTCGCTCACCACGGCCGGCGCCGGCTGAAAATCTCCCTGCCTGACGATGATCCGTCCCACTCCATAAAGGTACGCGCTCTGGTGGGTACCCATTTTGTCCGGCGGTCTCTGCAGGAACACGACGCCGCCCTTGGGGATGGTTCCGGCACAATTGTTAGCCTTGGGCGACTGGCCGAAGCGATAAATCCAATAAGGCGCATCCGCTTCCGCGATATACGGCAGGTAATAACCTTCGGGCACTATTCCCTCCGCTGATTGATCCAGGATTGTAGCGCAAAAGCCTGATGGCGATGGACAGCAGGCTAAACGCTGTTGTTGCGAATCGGGCAGTCTCTAGGAACCCCATTTTTCAGGGTGGGCGGCAATGTACTCAAGCGCTTTCTCCGCCATCTGGCGCTCGCCGTTGTAACTCAGAGTGGAAGGCGCGTCAGCCAGGGGCAGCCAATACGCCCGGCGCACCTCATGCCGCATGGCTGTGGTTACATCATCGATCTGGCCGGATTTATAGCGGGTCAGGAAGAAGGAAACCACCTTGAAAGCCTTCTCATTTCCGGCCCATTTTCGCTGGTAGACATATTTGATGTCGCCCAGCTTCGCCACCATGCTCGCGTTCAGGCCGGTCTCTTCCCGGACCTCGCGCAGGGCGGTTTCGGCCGGCTTTTCACCCTGATCCACGTTGCCTTTAGGCAGCGCAACCACGTTCTTGCGGTCGTCCGGCTCGCCCTCGCGGCCCGGTTCGATCACGGCTACCCACCACTTTTTCTGCATGTGGCGCAATACCAGCGCGCCGGCGGAGAATTCACGAAGCATTTTTCTTAAGAAAGCATCTGCCTTGGTCGGCGGAAAATGAAGCAAAAATGGCCAGTTGATTTTCGTTTTGCAGTGCCCGGCAAACCGCCGGTTTTCAGGTTACCAAGGTTACAGCAAGTTTGTCGCGTCTGCCGCCCGGAATAAGGCGAAACTATAGAGGCGTCTGTACGTTTAACTTAATGTGCAACATTTGCGCTGACCCAGCATCTTACGTTAGTAGGTGCAAAGGCCCGGGCGCAATAGCAGGAGCCTTAAGGAGCGCCGATGAAGAATCCGCTCAATAAGATCGTTCGATCAGTGCGAGCCCTGGGGCGTGAGTTGTCCCGGCACACTGCCGTAGAGGCCCTGGTCGAACCGCCGGCGCCTAAACCACCCAAAGTCGGAATCGCCCTGGGCGGCGGATTTGCCCGCGGCCTGGCTCACATTGGTGTCCTGAAGGTCCTGGAAGAAGAAAGCATTCCCGTTGATTTCATTGCCGGCACCAGCGTCGGATCGGTGATCGGCGCGGCCTATGCCAGCGGCATTTCCGCCAAAGAGTTGGAAGAGATAGCCGCCATCGTTCGTTTCAAGGATTTTTCCCGCTGGACCTTCTCCCGCTTTGGCCTCTTCAGCAATGACAAAATGTCAGTCTTTCTGCGCAAGATCCTGCGCTGCAAAACCTTTGAAGAACTTCGCATTCCCCTGGCCATTGCCGCCACTGACATCATCACCGGCGAGCCTGCGGTATTCACCAAAGGCGAACTGATCGATCCAGTCCGCGCCAGCTGCGCATATCCGGGGATGTTTCAGCCGGTGCGAATCGGCCAACAGCTTCTGGTGGACGGCCTGCTGGCCCATTCCGTTCCGGCCATGCCGTTGCGCGATATGGGAGCAGAACGCGTGATTTCGGTTTACCTGGCGGCACACTGGGTCAAACCCGGGGGGCCGCGCCACGTCTTTGATGTGATTGGACAATGCTTCTCCATCGCGCAGGCGCGCATGTGCGGGCCGTGGCAGGCAGCGTCAGACGTATTGCTGCAACCCGAGATCGGCGAATTTGCCTATGATGACTTTGTTCGCGCTCCGGACCTGATCCGGGCCGGCGAAGCGGCCACGCGCGCGCTCATGCCGAAGATCCGCG
>DASTPO010000423.1:0-3559 GCA_035762225.1 Candidatus Angelobacter sp. | reverse complement strand
AAATCTTTGGTCGAGCCATCCCGCAACTCTGCTTTTTAGCCAAGGCTAAGTAACGCGGAACAAAACCCTTCTCCCTTGAACCGGTTGATGCTGAAAGTCTGGTGAGCGGAAGCCTCACGCTCCCTCTCGCCCCAGCGATTTTATGCTTCCCCTAGACTTTCGAGTGGAATAAAATTCTCGCTCACCAAGACGTTCGAGTGGAGTCTAAGAGGCCATGGTAAAGAGCAAACCGGCGGCTGGACAGGAAATGCTGCAAGGCACGCTGGATATGCTCATACTGCAAACGCTGGTCCTGGGGCCGGCCCACGGACACACGATCGCCCACGTCATTGAGCACGCGTCAGAAGACGTCTTGCAGGTGGAACAAGGCTCCCTGTATCCCGCATTGCATCGTCTGGCCGCGCGCGGCTGGGTCAGCTCTTACTGGGGCGCCAGCGAGAACAACCGTAAAGCCAGGTTTTACCGCCTGACCGCAAAAGGCCGCAGACAGCTGCTGACCGAAACCAGCCGTTGGCGGCAGATGGTGGAAGCCATCGGCCGGGTGCTTGCCCGCGCCGTCGAATAACTTCCAGCCAGGAGCTTCTGATGGAACTCCGCAGGTTCTTCCAGCGCAGGAAAGAAGACGCTGAGCTTGCGCGCGAATTGCAGGCGCATATCTCGCATCAGGTCGATGAGAATATTGCCACTGGCATGAGTGCGGATGAGGCCCTGCGCCAGGCGCATTTGAAGCTGGGGAATCCCCAGCGTGTGCGCGAAGCCGTATGGGACTGGAACACCGTGGGCTTTCTTGACGACCTTCTGCGCGACCTCCGCTATGCTCTCCGCATGTTGCGCCGAAGCCCGGGCTTTTCCGCGCTGGCGGTGCTCTGCCTGACGCTGGGCATCGGTGCAAACGCCGCGGTTTTCAGCTGGATTGAAGGCAACGTGCTTCGGCCCTATCCGGCCGTCGCCGATCAGGACAGGCTGCTGGTACTGGCGGGAACGCTGCGCGGCTCATCGGAGTACGACGCGACTTCATGGCCTGACTTCATTGACCTGCGGCGAAGCTGTGTGCTGCTGGATTCGTTCATCGCGGAAAAGATTGTAGGCACCACCCTGAGCGTTGGTGACCGCGCGGAAATCGCGGTGGGCAGCCTGGTCTCCGCCAATTATTTTGACGCGCTGGGAATTCATCCCGCGCTTGGGCGCGGGTTTAATGCGGATGAGGACTCGGGTCGGAATGCTCACCCCGTGGCTGTTATCAGCTATGGACTGTGGCAGCAGCGCTTTCACGGCGACCCGGAGATTATCGGCAAAACGCAGATTTTCAACGGCGTCACGCATACGATTGTCGGAGTCGCGCCCCGGGATTTCTACGGCACCTTCATTGGCTACTCCTGGCAATTCTGGGTGCCGGTGTCCATGCAGGAAAAGTTCGACTCCAGCGGCTACAAGCTGGAAGACCGCAGCGCCCGCTGGATTGAAGGCTTTGTCCGGCTGAAACCCGGCGTCACCCGGGCCCAGGCACAGCAGGAAATTGACGCCGCGGCCCAGCGTCTGGAAAAAGATTTTCCCTCCACCAACCGCGGCCGGGGCATCACCCTGCTGCCGTTATCGCAATCCCCGTTCAATAACACGAAGGTCCTTCTTCCCACGCTGGAGATAACCCTGGCCGTCGTCTTTTTTGTATTGCTGATCGCCTGCGCCAACGTGAGCAACCTTCTGCTGGTCAGATCATTCGCGCGGCGGCGTGAGATTACCATCCGGCTCGCCGTGGGAGCCAGGCGCGGCCGGGTGCTGCGCCAGCTGCTTACAGAAGGCGTGGTGCTCTCGGTTCTGGGCGCTCTGGGCGGGCTTGCCGTGGCTTACTGGTGCAGAAACCTGCTGGTGCTTCTGTTCCCGCGGCGCGGAGTTCCACTCTACGTTCCCGGCCATGTCGACTGGCGCGTGCTTGCGATCAGCATTGGCGTTTGCCTTGCTTCCACCTTGCTGTTTGCGCTGGTGCCCGCTCTCCAGACCAGCAGATTCGATCTGGCCGGCGCGCTCAAGACCGAATCCAGCGGCGTGGTCGGCGCCCGGGGCAAAGCCCGCATCCGCTCCGGCCTGGTACTTCTGCAGGTTTCTTTGAGCTTCATTCTGCTGGTAGGCGCAGGCCTGGTAATTCAAAGCTTGCGTTCCATTCGCAACACCAGCCCTGGTTTTTCCACGGACCAGGTGCTGCTGACCGCGGTCAACCTGTTCGCTGCGGGATACGACATGCCGCGCGCAAAAAACTTTCAAAACCAGCTGATGGAGCGCGTACAGTCGCTCAGCGGCGTGGAGTCCGCAGCCTATTCGAGAGTCGCGGTCTTCAGTTACCGTACATATTCTTCCGCGTCCATCCTGGTCGATGGCTATGAGCCTGCGCCCGATGAGCGCCCAGAGGTGGAATACAACGAGGTGGGCCCGGATTACCTGGCCACCCTTGGCATCCCGCTGGTTTCAGGACGCGAGTTTACCCGCGCTGACGATGAGTCAGCGGCGCCCGTTGCCATCGTGAATGAGGCCATGGCAGCCCGCTATTGGAATGGCGGCGACCCGGTGGGCCGCCGGCTCAAAGTGAATGATCGCTGGTTGCGCGTGGTGGGCGTGGCAAAGATGGCGAAGTACAGCAACATGCTCGAAGCGGCCAAGCCTTTTTTCTACGTGCCTCTGCTGCAGAATCCTTCGGCCCAGGTGGGGCTCAATGTTCGCACCCGCCTCAGTCCCCAGGCCATGGAGACTGCGCTGGCCCGAGAGGTGCACGCCCTGGATGCCAACCTGGCGCTCTATGAAGTCACGACGCTTCGCGTACAGGTAGACCAGAAAAATTCATCGCAACGCGTTGCCGTCACGCTGCTGAGCGTCTTTGGCGGACTTGCGCTCCTGCTGGCAGCGATTGGACTCTATGGCGTGATGTCATACACGGTCTCTCAGGGCACGCACGAATATGGGTTGAGGATGGCTCTGGGCGCTCGCGCCGCCGATCTTTTGCGCCTGGTATTTTCGCAAGGGCTCAAGCTGACCCTGGTGGGAGTGGTCACAGGCGTGGTTGCCGCTCTGCTCTTGACGCGCTTGATTGCGAATTTTCTTTATCACGTCAGCCCGCGCGATCCGCTGGCCTACGCGACCGCATTCGCTGTGATGGTGGTGGTCGCCGTTGCAGCGTGCTTCTTCCCGGCTTGGCGGGCATCGCGAATCGATCCCGGCAAAGCCCTTCGCGACTGAAAATAAATTGGTGGCTGGGAGAACTTGCCACTGGCTAATTTGGCAAAGAGATAAGTTATGCAAATGAGCGTGTCGGGTTATCCGGATCGCACAATCGCGCATCCCTGATTCCCCGATTGCCAGATTACTCAATTGCCAAATGGCTAGGCCCGGTTGAAGTTGTCTTCAATCTCGTCGTCGGCGCCGTGGCGGCGCAGTATGTTGGCCAGGTTCTGTGAGAAAGCTGAACGCGGCATCACCACATCGCAGCCTGCTTCCTGCGCCTTGACCTTGAGATCGCCCTGCACGTGAGAAACAAAACCCACGATCGAGGTGCTCTTCTTGAACTTCGATC
>DASTPO010000422.1:0-9040 GCA_035762225.1 Candidatus Angelobacter sp. | reverse complement strand
TTCTTAACTTCTGGGCCACATGGTGCGTGCCCTGCGCCACGGAAATGCCTCTGCTCAGCGAGATGCAGGGCCGGTATAAAGGCAGGGTCGTGTTTATTGCCGCCTCTGTAGATGATGAGGACATGAAACCGGCCGTGGAAGCTTTTATCAAGAAGCACACCCTGAGCGGATTGACCGTGATGATGGGAGCAACGCTCGATAGTCTGACCGATTTCAAATTGGCTCAGGTGATGCCGGGCACCGTGTTTATAGACGCCGAGGGAAACATCGTGGACCGCATGAGCGGCGCGCTGAAACGCCCGGCGCTGGCTGAGCGGTTGCGGAAGATGGCGGGAGAGCCCGCTCCTCTTCCGGCCGCAACAAAAAAGCCTGCAAAAAAGACCCGATAATCCTTCCTCTCGTGTTGGCATTCAAGCGCAATGAAGAAATATCTGAATCTGCCTGGCCGTGACTATGGCTGCGACCGAGTGGTAATGAAGTCAAAGTTCGCGCGAAGCGAACCGCTCGTAAACGCCAACGGCGCATTGAAGGAAGGATTAAGGGCATCCGACTAACCCTGATCGAGGGCAACCCACCGGGTCCCCACCTGCTCTGACTTTAGATGGCTTACCTGGCCGGAGCCCAGTTGTAACAAAAAACCGAACCAGGAGTTTGTCCATTGAAGAAGATTTTTCTGATCGTTGTTTGCTTTGCTGTATGTCTTGCTGGTACCGCTCAGGTCCCCCGTTCAAATCATGTGGTTGTCGTGCTGGAGGAGAACCAGAGTTACTCCGCCGTGATCGGCAGCTCCTCCATGCCTTACCTGAACAGTCTGGCCAGCCAAAACGGACTGGCGACACAGTATTTTGCCAACACGCATCCCTCAATCGGCAACTATTTCATGCTGACGGCGGGACAGCTGGTGACAAGCAACGACGCGTTGAATTCGACAGTAAATGTGGACAACATCGTGCGTCACCTTTTGACGGCGGGAAAGACCTGGAAGAGCTACGCGGAAAGCCTGCCATCGGTCGGATACACCGGCAATGACAAGTATCCCTACATACGCCATCACAATCCCCTTTCTTATTTCAGTGACGTGGTCAACAGCAGCGTGCAGAGGCTGAACCTTGTGCCATTTTCCCAGTTTTCCGCCGACCTGGCCGGTAATCAGCTGCCGGATTATTCGTTTGTGGTGCCAAACCAGAACCACAATGCGCATGATTGTCCGACCGCACCAACCGGCTGCACCAACGCGCAAAAACTTGCCACCGCCGATGCATGGCTGAAGAACAACATCGCGCCTCTGCTGACCAACCCGGGATTCCAGCAGGATGGAATCCTGATCATCGTTTTTGATGAAGGCTTTTCTACCGACACCGCGCACGGCGGCGGCCATGTCGTAGCCCTGGCCGTGGGACCGGGAGTTGCCAAGGGAGCCAAGTCAACCGCCTTCTATCAGCACCAGAGCGTGCTGCGGACCACACTGGATGCTCTGGGAGCGAACAACAATCTGGGCGCGGCCGCCAGCGCTCCCGCGATGGCTGACCTGTTTGGCAAGTCGAATACACCGCCTCCGCCGTCAGGGTGCACGGCTGGCTCCGTCGGAGTGACTGTCTGCTCACCCACGGCGGGAAGCACGGTGGCCTCACCAGTGCATTTTGTCGCTGCTGCCAAGTCCACCCATGCCATTACCACCATGCGGATCTACGTGGACAATGTCGCCAAATTCACGGTTAGTGCCAGTTCGCTGAACACCTCCCTCGCGCTGGCCACGGGAACACACTCTGTAGTGGTGCAGGCTTGGGACTCAACCGGCGCGGTCTTCAAGACTCCATTGACAATTCACGTGCCGTAGCGGCTGAATTGCGCTCCCACGATCTGTATAATCCGGTGCAATTTCACCTACAAAGGAGAAGCTATGAAACGCGCCGGATTGGTCGTGGGGCTCTGTTCGCTTGCGCTGTTCGCAGGAATATTGATTGGAGGACGACGCGTCAGCGCGCAGGAGGGCCTGACCCGGACCGTCATCCTCAAGCAGGATCTGGAAGCCGACCCGACGAAAGAAGTCACGATGTTTGTGGCGGACTACAAGCCCGGAGCCAGGACCGGAAAGCACTATCACCCGGGCCAGGAATTCATTTACGTGATTGACGGTCATGGCCTGATGGAAGAAGCAGGGAAGCCGCCAGTGGAAATGAAGCCGGGCGTGGCCATCTATTTCAAGTCTGATCCGAAGAAACCGGCCTACGTGCACGAAGGGACGAACCTGAGCAAGACGGAGGGAATGAAATTGCTGGTCGTTCTGATCACTGAGAAGGGCCAGCCCCTTGCCTATCCGGTGAATTGACTAAAAACTTCTCACTCACGTTAGCCGGAAAAGCCCCAGCGTTTGCCGGGGCTTTTCGTGGTTTGAAAAACAGATCGTTTATTTGCCGCGCTTGTCGCGATGGATATCGCGCCGGTCGTGGCGAATATCTTTCTTATCTTTCCGCGCGTCCTTTCGATCAGCGTGCAGGTCTTTGCGGTCCTTGCGGATGTCGCGATTATCGGCCCGCAAGTCGCGAGAGTCCTTGGCCATATCTTTCCTGTCATTGCGAATGTCCCGGCGATCTTTGGCTGCGCCGGCTTTGTCGCCTTCTTTCACTTCTTCGCTCAGGTTGCGGCGGTCCTGGTTCAGGTCTTTGCGGTCTTTGTTAAGATCGCGGCGGTCCTGGTTCCGGTCCACGCGGTCCTTGTTGAGGTCGCGCTGGTCAGAACGAATATCTTTGCGGTCACCGTTGAGATCGCGCCGGTCCTGATGCAGGTCCTTGCGGTCCGCCTTTGTATCCGAAGGATTGCTGTCTCCGGATGTTGAACCTCCGCCTTGCGCCCACAGGGACGTTCCCAATCCCAGTACCAGAAGCGAAAGCAGATACACCACGTTTCGTCGAATCATTGAAGCTCCTTTCAACCCTCCAAGGTCGTGAGTTGTTCTGCGGGTATTAACCCTCGGCGCGGAATTAGTTGCAGTGTGAAAATTCAAAGCTTTCGTTACCTTTGATCAGGACCTGCGATTGTCCACGACCTCGCTGGACCGAAATCCCAATGTTGCGTTGTGGTTGTGGGCAAAGAAACCACAAAATATGTCCAGCCTGGAAGCCCGTTGGTCGACGCCACCAAGGGAAGGTTACGGACTGAGTGAAGAGTTTTGCGGACTGATTGTAAAAATTGGCACCGGGTTCCATTTTGGAACAGTGGAAATTGAATTCATGCACTGAATGGCGCGATAAGAAGTTGATGCAATCATGCCCATTTCTCGAAAAGTACTTATATGCTTTATTTTCGCTTATAAGCATTTAGTCACGGTCACTGGCCATGAGGTCATTGTCCTAAAGGTCACAGCACCCACGTGACAACCGGACGCTGTCCTGAAGGGCAAATAAATGAAGAATTTCCGTTCTTGCGTAAATAAAAATAATTGCCTTGTAATCATAAACATAGAAGGGATTAAGGCAAGCAGGATTAGTAATTGGGGTACTATGTGGTGGTACAAAAGTTCACCCACAAAAGTCACTAAAACAGCGAGCGTTTTGTTCACGCCACGAACTTGAAAAGCGAACAGAGATTTGCAAACTCAAGGACGCGTTCGCTGAGAAAAACCCGTGGGGTTTTTCGCGAAGTGCTGACAACGGGAGAGGGTAACAACGTGCGGTCTGCAGCCAGGCATCGGGGAAGACTTGTCACACAGGCAGGGCTCTCATTAGCGGAGCTGCTGGTCGTTCTCGCCATCGTGGCTGTCGTCACGGGAATGTCGATGCCAAGCCTTTCCCGGGCAATCGAGAATACAAAGCTGAAAACCGCCACCCAGTCGCTGGCGTCCTTGTACCAGCAAGCGCGTGAGCGCGCCGCCCAGGACGATACCTCGTATGAAGTTCTTGTTTCACCCGCGGGCGCAAATGGCTCGATCGCCTGTATCGATCTGGATGGCGACGGCAAATGTGGCGTTAACGAACCGACGAGCTACTTTCCGCAGCAGGTGAGTTTCAACAACAACGGGCTTCCACTGGCGATCGGCCAGAACATTCTGGGTTACGCTCCGGTCACCGTTGATAACTCGCAGATGTTTGACCTGCAGAACCAGTTGGCTCCGGGATTGGCCTGGACCTCGCGCGGCGTGCCGTGTGAAAGAACGCTATCGGCCACCGTCCCGTGTCTTCCCATAGCCGGCTGGGTGCAATACGTGCAATTTCAGCGCGCCGCCGGCGACATCGGTTATGGCGCGGTCAGCGTAAGCCCGGCGGGCAGGATAAGGTCCTGGACGTACGTTGTTTCAGGGAATGGAAACGGAAAGTGGTTGTAGATCACTATTGATCATGGACCAGAGAACCTCAATTCGAAAAGGCAGACAGTCGCGGTCAAGCGGCTTCAGCTTGATTGAATTGACGTTCGCCATGTCCATCCTGGCGGTAGGGCTGCTGGGCGGAATCGTGGTGATCGGTGTGGCCACGGCCAATAACGGCCGTTCCAAGCAACACACCACGGCAGCTACGCTGGCAGAAAGCACCCTGGAGAAGATTGTGGCCATCCCCAAAAGCGCGAGCGGCGCGGCTGCGCAGACCCAGATTACGGATTGTGCCGGCAATAATTTCACCATTGAGACGTCGCAGGGTGGTTCCGCGCTGATCAGCACCGGAGCTTTTGCCGGATCCATTGATTTTTCCCAGCCCGCGGCCGCGAACTACTCCATGGGGTATGTGATGTGCGCGGCGGGAGGCAACATAACGTACGACGTGCGCTGGCGGGTTGACCCCGGCCCCACTCCCGGAACGCAGCTGGTTACGGTTAGCGCCAAAAACACGAGCGGAAATGGCGGCCAGATCTTTACGCTGCCCTATACCCTGCACTATTTGCGGGGAGATTTTTGATGTTGAAGAAGCACTCCAATTCGGTTCAGCGTAATCGCGGCGCGGCCCGCGGATACACGTTGCTGGAACTCATGATGAGTCTCTTCATCCTGGCGCTGGTTACCGGTGCGGTGTTTGAACAGATCAACCAGATGCAGAAAAGGTCGAGTTCTGAAGCCATGAAGGTGGATCTGGGGCAGGAAGCGCGCGAATTCGTGGACCAGACGGTGCGAGACCTTCACATGTCGGGTTTTCCCGGTCCTTCGATGTACACGACTCGGCCGCAGCCGGATTCGACAGTCCTGGCGGCCGGCCTGGTGAGCGTTTCTCCCACGCAAATTCTGTTTGAGGGCGATGTCAACAACGACGGGCAGGTATACAGCGTGAACATCAGTTATGTAGCGAACGATCCTAATGACGGCAACTGCCCGTGCGTTCGCCGCAGCGCGCTGCCCAAGGCGCCTGGAGGATCGCTGAATCAGCCCCTGGCCGGAACCTATACCGAGACCGAGCACGTTTTTCCTCCGGGGACTGGAGCAGGGCAATCCGGCGAAGATCTCTTTACGTATTACGACCAGAACGGGATCGTGGTGCCTATAGGCGGAGGCGCTGATATTTCCACTGCTTCTGGGACCGCGACGATAGCGAAGATCAAGACGGTAAAGATCAACCTGAGTCTACAGAGTGCGCTGCGCGATCTTTCAAGCAACGGATTTGTGCGGGCGTCCATGTCTGCCACTGCGAGGCTAAACCAGTAAATGAACGGACTTGCCAACTCGAGAGGGAAGAAAGAACGCGGAATGGCGCTTTTGCTCACGCTGTTTGCGCTGTTGCTGCTTTCCGCCGTGGGTTTGTTCATGGTGGTGTCATCGACTACAGAGACCAGGATTGACACCAATTACGGCACCAGCTTACGCGCCTACTATTCAGCGAAATCGGGCCTTGAAGAGGTGCGCGACCGGATCAGCTATCCTTCGACCTCAACCACGGCGCCCGGTGGCCTTTCTGACCAGTTGCCCCAGGACGTTGCCGGCAATCCGATGGGCGTTTTATACGTCATCAATCCGGCAAACGGCGAGGCCGTGGATCCAACCGATCCAACGAGCCCCTACTTTGACGACGATTTGTGCCATGACTATGCCTCGAATACGCCTAAAGGCATAAAGTGCTCGACGGTTCCGAATATCGCCAACTGGCAGCTGCCGTCCAAGGCGTCATTGGCGCAGCCGTCCGGGCCGCTGGACTTTAAGTGGGCGCGGATCAACATGAAGACCAATCGCACGGCTTCTCCGTATCTGGTAGATGGAGGCACGAGCGGTGCGCCGCTGGACACTCGGGTTTGCTGGGACGGGCAGACGGAACAGCTTTCACCGCGCCCCGACAGTCCATCCTGCGACGCCAACGGCATGCAGACGGTTTACATGGTGACTGCGCTTTCAGCGACCCCCCAGTCCAACGGATTGAATGCGGCCCGCAAGCTGGTGACCATGGAGGTGGTTGCGCCTTCCATCCGTCCCGCGGGCATGGTTACTGCGTCATCCATGACCCTGCCGTCGACAACAAGCAACACCATGGGCATCCCCCAGGTAGCGATTGACGGGCGCGTCCACAATATTGATGGAACGCTTGCCAACGCCAGTTCCTGTTCCAGTATTTCTTCAATGGCCACCGATTCAGGCAGCAGCCAGCTGGAACTGACGTTGAACCAGATCCGCAAGACGATCGTCGATACCGCCAATAGCGCCTGCAACGCTGACGGTACGCCGATTGGATCCAATTCCTGCACCGCGCCCCTGTGGTGGGTGCGCGGAACCGATGCAGCCACCCGGTTCGTGACCAGCGTGACGAACAACGGAGGCAGCGGAGACGGCGATGGCGGCGATCACCATGACGACCATCACCGCGGGGTTCCCAGCACCTGCGACCCTGCGACTCCAAGCTGCTTCACCAACCTGGATTTGTCGGCGGTCGAACTGTTCGCGCTGTCCGCGTCTTACGCGCCGCACGTTCCGGCGGTCACCCTGCCCGCCAACGCGACTGCGCCGTTTACTGGAAGCTTAGGAAACCAGGCCGACCCCACCGTATATCAGCCGGCAGGAACCCAAACTCTTGCAGACCAGATTGCCGCGGTCAACAAGCTCCTGACGGCGAGCCGGGGACAAACCAACTATTTCAGCGCGTCCCAGGCGACCCTGGCAGCCAGCTATGGCACCCAGAGCGCGCCCGCGGTGGTTGAGTACACGGATGCGACGTTGAGCCTGCAAAACTCGGCTTCGCTGGTAGGCTATGGCCTGCTGGTGATCCCAAGCGCGCTGGAAGTCGGCTCCAACGCCACCCTGAAGTGGAATGGCATTGTGCTGATCAATTCAAGCACCGGCCATGTCACAATCGGCGCCAACGTAAACGGTGGAATCAATGGAGCGTTGCTGCTAACCTCGGGCGCGAATTTGAACCTCCAGGCGTTTACCCCGGCATCCACACCCTTCACGTTGAGCTATAGCTGCGATGCGGTCGATCTGCCATTCCATGCGCAGCCGTTCAAGATCATTTCCACTTCAGAATCTTCCTACTGATGTTGCTTTAAGGTGAAAGCCGCTACCCCAGCATCAGCCGGAGGCATTACGTGCCGTTTCCAGGAACTTTTTGCCTTTTTCGGCGTATGACTGGAGAGGGAGAAGTGTAATGAAGTTTCTGTTGTGGTGCATCCTGCTGGTGCTGTGCTGGCCACTGGCCCTGCTCGCGCTGGTGCTCTATCCCTTGGTGTGGGTTCTGCTATTGCCATTCCGGATTGTCGGCATTGCAGTGGGAGGAGTGCTGGAGCTGTTGCGTGCGATTATCTTTCTGCCGGCTCGCGCGCTGGGCGGCCGCAGTCGAGTCTGAAAGTTTTCTAACTCAAATGGCAAATCTGACGGTTCGATTCCCAGGATCGGCTAAATGCCGATGATGTTGCCCTTCGAATCCACGTCAACGCTGGCTGCGCGAGAGACTTTGGGCAGCCCGGGCATCAACATCATGTTGCCGGCGATCACCACCACGAATCCCGCGCCAGCGGAGAGAGACGCGTCGGTCACATTCAACGTCCAACCGGTGGGCGCGCCGAGCAGCTTGGGATTGTCAGTGAATGAGTATTGGGTCTTGGCGATACACACCGGCAGTTTGCTGAAGCACCAGTCGTTGAACTGCTGCAGCTTTGCCCGCGCCTTGTCACTGAAAGTCACACCTGCCGCGCCATAAATCTGCGTGGCGACCTTGGTGATCTTCTGCTCCAGCGGCTCTTCGAGCGAATAGATCGGCTGCACCGAGGGTCTTGGATGTTTCTCAATGGTTTCGACAACTTTTTCCGCCAGCGCCGTAGCTCCGGCGCCGCCTTTGGTATAGGCCTCACTCAGCGCGCTTACGGCGCCGTTTTCGGCGCAGAAATCTGCCAGCCGCTTAAGGTCGGATTCCGTATCAGTAGGGAAGCGGTTCAACGCGACCACCGTGGGTGCGCCAAAGCGCGTCAGGTTCTGGATGTGGCGGGCCAGGTTGGGCAGGCCTCGTTCCAGGTCGCCTTCACCCTGGTTGCGCATGCTCTGGACCGTGGTGACCAGCACGGCGCACGCGGGCGCGATCCCGGAAGAGCGCATCACGATGTCAAAATATTTCTCGGCGCCCAGGTCCGCGGCAAAACCGGCCTCATTCACGACATAATCCGCCAGCCGTATCCCCATCTGGTGGGAAATCACGCTGCTGGTGCCGTGGGCGATGTTGCCAAACGGTCCGGTATGGACCATGGCCGGCGTGCCTTCAGTGGTTTGTGCCAGGTTGGGCAGGATGGCCTCGCTGAGGAGCGCCATCATGGCTCCCGTGGCTCCCAGGTCGGCGGCGCGGACGGGCTTGCCGGATTTGGTCACGCCCACCACAACCGCGTCCAGGCGGCGGCGGAGGTCTTCAATTCCGCTGGCCAGGGCCATGATCGCCATGACCTCAGATGCGGCGGTGATGACAAAGCCGGTGTTGCGGACCGGGCCGCCCTTCTTTTCGCCGATTTCGACGGTAATGCGGCGCAGGGCGCGATCATTCATATCCATGGTGCGCGGCCAGGTGATGCGCTCAACATCAAAGTCGAGCGCATTGCCGTGGAAGACATGGGCGTCAATCAGAGCGGCGAGCAGGTTGTGGGCGGAGGTTATGGC
>DASTPO010000421.1:0-7826 GCA_035762225.1 Candidatus Angelobacter sp. | reverse complement strand
CATTTTGAGGGCAAAACGCCGGACGAGATGCTTGCCAGCGCAGGCGCGCGGGTGGAGTTTCAGGTCAGCAATGGAACTTCCAGGGCGCTGGAGCTGGAAGCGGCCCGGCCTTTGCGCTTCCAGGCATTGCAGGGCGCGCTGGAAATGGACCGCCAGTCACTCAAAATCCTGCCAAGCAAATTTAGAACAGAGAACCGCATCTATCTGATGAGCGGGAGCATAACCCTGGCCAACAAACAGGCGAAACTGAAGGTGAGCACCACCGGCAACCAGTGGGATATTACCGGCTCTTTGGAAAGGCCGCAGATCACACCCCAGCCGTTGACTGCCCAGGCTTCTCCCGCACGCGCAAAATGACGAAGATCTCGAGCGTAATCTTTCCGTTGTTCCTGCTGGCCAGCATTGCGTTCATTGCCCAGCAACAACCGCCTGCTGCCAGCCCGCGGGGAACAAACACGTCGTCGCAATCCGGACACCGGCTGGCGCAAAGCATGCAGGCCAAGATTGATCATATCCAGGAGAACGCGCAGCGCCCCACGCCAGACCAGACGCCGACTGTAATGACAGAAGAAGAGATCAACGACTACATTGCAACCGGGGGCATCGTCCTGCCCAAAGGCGTGAAGAAACTCAGGCTGCAGGGCACATCGGGCGTGATCACGGCGTTTCTCAACGTGGATTTTGACGAGATTCGCGCCGGCCAGAATTCACTGAATCCCATGCTCTCAGTGTTTAGCGGACAACACGATGTTGTGGTGGAAGCTGACGCCGCAGCGAGCGGCGGGCGGGGCAAGGTGCACATCCGCGAAGTCAGCATTGACGGCATTACGGTGCCGCACGTTGCGCTGGAGTATTTTGTCAGCAAATATATCGCCCCCAAATACCCTAATATCGGCCTGGATTCCGAGTTTCAGCTTACCTACAAGATTGATACCTCAACCGTGGGATACCACAAGCTGACGGTCACCCAGAAATAGCATTTCCATCCGCCCGGCCCGGCTTCCATGGCGTTAAAATGAAGCCCTTATGCTAAAGCACATCCGCTGGAATGATGTTGAATTGGAAAAGCTGAATCCGCTGCTCGAGCGGCAGATGATTACCGGCCAGGACCTGATGCTGGCGCGCGTCCTGCTGAAAAAGGGCTGCGTGGTCCCCGAACACAGCCACCTGAATGAGCAGCTCACCTACATTGTGGAAGGCGCGCTCAAATTCTGGATTGATGGCAAGGAGATTGTGGTGCGCGCGGGCGAGGTGCTCTGTATTCCGCCGCACATGCCGCACAAGGCCGAAGCGATTGAAGATACGGTGGACCTGGATGTTTTCTATCCACCGCGCCAGGACTGGCTCAGCAAGTCAGATACCTATCTGCGCAACGCCGAGCCAGCCGCAAGCCGCTGAGTATGGATACAGAATGGGGGGCCCGCGCCTAAAAAGAGCGGCCGCCCGATGGGGCAAGGGTGTTCACCGCCGGAGCATGGGTGGGACATCACCGCTCAGCGGAGCGCGGCAGTAATGAGCTTCACCCGGTTGTGCTCGAACCTCATGAAGACGAAGCCTTCATGACGAGAGAAGCACACGTTGTTATTGCCGGTCTCCTCGGTCGGCTGGTAAAGGCCAAGCGGAGAACCGTCTGACGCATTCACAACCAGGTATCGGATGTAGCTCATATATGTAATCCGCCAGTAAGCGTTGGCTTTTGAACCCATGAAGTCAACCAGACTATGCAGGTAGGTAGATAGCGGAGACACATGCCACTGAAACAAATAAAGAGAGGCTGGTTGGAGAAAGAACCAGCCTCTCCCGGTGATGGAGACTGCAAAAGCAATCTGGTTTAGAGCCCGGCGTAGGCAAGGGAGCGAAGAGGCCATGCGAACGCATTCCGCATTGGTATCCTGTCCGCCGGTCCTCGCTACTTCGACGCGTTTGGGGGAGGAAAAAGCCGCCGTTCCAAATTGCGCCTCAGCGTTTTCTGTCCGTCTCATGGCTCGGGCGATCGCCGCGCTGGTTTGAGCGAACCAGCCCATGCGACATAAGGCCGACACTCCAGCCTGGATGCGCGGTTAGCGGGACCGCAGCATCAGACAGAGCGTCAGATTATTGCCCGAGCGCCCCCTGCCACCACACATCAAGTCCTGTAGCTCACCTGCCGCTTTCGGCGACAGGAGCGCGACCCTCGCGCAGCGACGGCTACATGAGTGGGCAAGAATTAGTGATCGATAGTTCCAAAAATGTTGCGTGCGCGGATGTGCGCCACGGCAACGTCGCGCGGGTCCAGGTAGTCAGTTACGGCCCGAACGATCGCCACCGCAAGACAGCACACAAATGGCTGCTTATAAGCAGCTCTTTTAGTTGCTTTCTAATGCAAATACATTTCACCAGCCCGGACTTAGAAGCTCATTAGCATGTGATTAAAATTTCTTATGGTAGTGAAGGGTTTTGCACACTGCGTGAAAACGCGGCCTAAGAGACGTCGAGGCCGATGGAGCGCATCAACTCCACGCCATTGCTGGTGGTGACCACGCCGGGGCGAAGACGGTAGTCAAAAGACAGCCGGTCGGCCTCAAATCTCTCCTGAAAGTGAACATTGAGGAGGCGGTCAGGGAAAATTTGTTCCAGAGAGGCCAGGGCGAGGTCGTGGGTGGTGACCAGGCCGATGGCGCCGTTGTGAATCAGCGTGCGGAGAATGCCCTGGGTCCCGACGCGACGATCGTCAGAGTTGGTGCCCTGCAGGATTTCATCGAGCAGAAACAGGGAAGAGCCGGAGGCGGAGAGATCCACTACCTGGCGCACGCGCTTGATCTCGGCATAAAAGTGGGAGACGCCCTGGCGCAGCGAGTCGGAAATGCGCATGGACGCGCCCACGGTCGTGCAGGAAAGGCTGAGTTTTGCGGCCCTGACCGGCGCGCCCATCATGGCGAGAACGGCATTGATTCCCACCACGCGCAGGTAAGTGCTTTTGCCGGACATATTGGAGCCGCTTACCAGCAGCACCTGGTTTCGCCCTCCCAGCAACACGTCATTGCGCACACACTGGCGCTGAGGCAGCAGTGGATGTCCGAGACTCTGGCCAGTAAAAACCGGCGGCCCGCCGGAAGGCGCGAATTCGGGGAAGGGATCGTCTGGATGCTCGAACGAATAGGTCGCCAGGGCCGACAGGGTCTCAATCTGGCCGGTCACTTCCAGCCACGCTGCGACGCCGACACCATACCTGCGCCGCCAGCGATCGAGGGTAAAGCCCACTTGCAGCGAGTACAGCAGCGGAACATCGAAGAGGCGGACAAACCAGTTGTGGCGGGAATCGTTGAGGTCGGCCAGAGTGTCAAGCTTCTGAATACATTCAGACGGCGGCAGTCCCTGGGTCATGAGCCTGGCCTGGAGTTGTTGCAATCGGGGAGAGGTGAATTTTTCAGTCTCCACACGACGCAGGATTTCCGCCAGCGAGTCCAGGTCTCTGTGGGATTCATCAAGGCCGGCAAAGACGGTTTCCAGGCGATGCCGCAGGCGAAACATGATTACGCCGTTAATCAGAAGCATCAGGACCAGGGGCGTCCACAACACCAGAAAACCGCAGACAAGCGCGGCAACGTTAAGCATGGCGAGAGCGAGCGCCCACCAACGGCCGTCCGCCATGCCACTGTGCTCGATAGCCCAACGAGACAGTTTTTCTGCATGAGCATCAATCCGCTCGTTTTCGCCGAGCACAGCCAGATCTTCCAGCAAGTCGAGCTTCTGTCGCAGCTCCGCCACGGCCGCCTGGCGCTCGGCAATTTCATGAGGAGACGCCTGCGTGAGCAGCCAATTCGCCAGACACGCCTTGCCCATGCGCGTGCGCGCGGTGCACAGCAATTGAAAGAGGCTGCCTTCGCCCAAAATATCCAAGTCTTCGGCATAGAGGTGCAAAGGGTCTTTGAATTCGTCTCCCTTTTCGCCGCCGGTGGACCAGCGATCTTCAATCCGGGCGAGCCCGCGCTCGTAAATCTTGACAGCACGCCTGGCGGCGTTCATGGCGCGCACTACGCGGCGGTGAACGATGACCAGCACGATGAAAAGAATGATTGCGGCGATGAGCAAATAAAAGGCAAGGGAGCTGCCAGCAGCCTTCCAGCCGAGAAAGACAATCGCCACAAACACGCCGATGCGGGTGTTGCCGAGCCAAAGATGTTTGCGCTGGAGTTGCGTAGCCGTGGATTGCCGCTCTTGCAGCCTTCGCTGGTATTCAAGCTTCGCCGCGGAAGGGGGAAGATTGTCTGCCTCGTGCGGCGGAAGGCTGGAGACGTCGAGTTGGTTTTCCGAGTGCAACTTGGATTGGCCCGTTCTTATTGTGACAGCTCTTTCATTTTGGCTGCTGAAGGCGGTAAATGCAAAAAACAGGACACAGCCTAAGGCCGTGCCCTGTTTCCATCTACAAGTTGATTGCTACCACACGTGGCAGGCGTTCTCAGGAGCCATGGGCTGTCCGGCTTTGCAGCCGAACGCTTTCTGGAATTCCGGCATGTTGCGCACCACGCCGTTCACGCGCCAGCGGCCTGGGGAGTGCGGGTCCACGCGGACCAGCATGCGCGAGAGCTCCGGCGAGATGTTCTGGCACCAGACGCGGCCAAAGCCCAGGAAGAAGCGCTGGTCGGGCGTATAGCCGTCAACTTTCTTGTCCGGGTCCTGGTTGGATTGGGCCATCAGATCATGCAGGGCCATCAGGGCGATGCGCGCGCCGCCGTTGTCAGCCGTGTTTTCACCCAGAGTGAGACGGCCGTTGAGGTGAAGATCATCGACCGAGATGAAGCTGGAATATTCGTCGGCAACGCAGCTCACGCGTTTTTCGAACTCCTTGCCGTCTTCGGCGGTCCACCAGTCGCGCAGATTGCCTTTGGGGTCGAATTTGCGGCCCTGATCGTCAAAGCCGTGAGTCAATTCATGGCCAATGACGAGCCCGATTCCGCCCATGTTGATTGGGTCATCGAGGGAGCGATCAAAGAACGGCGGCTGAAGAATGCCGGCGGGGAAGACAATTTCATTGTGTGAGCCGCTGTAGTACGCGTTCACGGTGGGAGGGGTCATGCCAAATTCTTTCTGGTCAACGGGCTTTCCAATTTTCTGCAGCTGGCGATTGGATTCAAACTGGCTGGCCCGGTACACATTGCCCAGCAGGTCATTGCGATTGACCACCACCTTGCTATAGTCGCGCCACTGTTCAGGATAGCCAATCTTGTTGCGAATCGCGGCCAGCTTCACCAGCGCTTCTTTTTTGGTGTCAGGCGTCATCCAGGGCAGGTCACTGATGTCATGCTTCAATGCGGTCTCCAGCGCGTCCACCATCTTGAGCATGCGGGCTTTGCCTTCGGCGCCGAAGGTGGCGTCCACGTAGGGCCGGCCCAGGGCTTCGCCCAGAGAATTGTCAGTGAGGTTGACGCAGCGCTTCCAGCGGACCTGAAGCTCTTTCTGCCCGGTGATGGCCTGCTGGAATTTGAAATCTTCCTGAACAAAGTCATCGGAGAGCCATGCCGCGGCGTTGCTCACCATGTGCCACGTCATGTAGGTTTTCCAGTCATCGAGCGGCGTTGACTCGATCACCGCGTTCACGGCCTTGAAATAATCCGGGTTGCCGACGTTGAGGTCAGTGAACTGTGGCGCGCCGCTGGCGGCAAAGTAGCGGTCCAGATGGAAGTTGGGTCCCAGCGCTTCCGCCTGCGCCACCGTCATCTTGTGGTCACGATTCTTGGGATCTCTGCGCAGCGTGCGCTCCATGAACGCTTTGGCCAGATCGGTTTCAATTTTCAATACAGTATCCGCGCTCTTGGCCGCCTGCTCCGGCGATTGACCCGCGAGGGTGAGCAGCTTCTTCATGTGATCGACAAACGCCTTGCGGATGGCCAGCGTGGGCGCATCATCTTTCAGGTAATAGTCGCGGTCAGGCAGGCTGATGCCGCTCTGGTCAAGATAGGCAATTGTCATGGTGGCGTCATGCAGGTCCGGGCTGGAGCCGAAGCCCAGCAGGGGATTGGGGCCAATCAGCTCTTCATGCGCCATCAGATCAATCATCTGCGTCTTGTCCTTGAGCGCGGCAATGCGATCAAGTTCCGGCTTGAGCGGCGCGGCGCCGGACTTGTTGGCGGCTTTTTCATCCATGCAGGCAGCGTAGAAGTCACCGATTTTCTTGGTGATGGGGTCGCGGCCAGGATCGTTTGCGCTGGCTTTCTCCAGAATCTGGTGCAGCACGGTCAGGTTATGTTCATAGACTTCAGCAAAACTGACCCATTCGGGCTGGTCGCCAGGGATGGGATTGTTTTTCATCCAGTTGCCGCAGGCATACTGGTAGAAATCCACGCATGGATCCACGGTCTTATCAATGTTGGCAATATCGAACTTCGGCGCGGGATGCTCTTCCGCCGCGTTCCCGGGCGCGGCTTTGTCTCCCGGCGCAGGGTTCGCGGCAGGCGTGGCCCTGCCCGGATCAGCCTTCTTTGAGTTTGCGGGCTTGGTGGTTGAGTTCAGGTCAGGTGTGGGCGCGGGTTGCGCGGTCTGCGCCATCGCGACAGCGGCAGTGAACAGCAGTGCTCCAATCAGCTTCAACAGGTTGCGCATCTGGTCTTCCCCTCCAATATCAAACCCGCTATTGTATGACAGGCCGGAGTGCCGTGGGTGGGGGCTGGGATGAGATGTCATTGGCTGCCCACGGCGGCACAGTCAGTGTTTGGTAGGCGCTGACCGCGTTCCGGATCACAAGAGCGCGTGTATCCAATCCCCTTGCGCTGATTGCCCGACGGTCTTGCCGTTAGCATCGCGGTCGTGCGGTGATGCTCCGCGATGAAGGAGGATTTGAATAATCTCCTCCTGGCACGCCTTTGAATCCGGCGACCCTGAGCCGCTCTTGCCCGTGTTCTGGACGGCGAGATGCAACGGCGTAGCCCCACTTTTGTTCCTTAGCCGGACTAGCGCACCATGACGCAGCAATGCATCCACGGCGCTGGGGCACCGCTGACGCACCGCACGGTGCAGCGCCGCGACCCCACTCTTGTCCAGGGCGTTGGGGTCGGCTCCAGCCTCGATCAGGAAGACGATGGTTGCGGCTTGCGCCTGAGGATTCCATTGGGGTGAGCCGGGTCCTCCATCGGCAGCATAGTGCAATGGCTCCGCGCCGCGCCGGTTGCGGGCGCCAACCAGCGCCCCGTTCCGGATGAGAAGGCGAGCGATGTCTATACGGTACCCGGCCGCAGCAGCGTGCAAGGGCGTGTCACCTGCATACATGTAGTGCATGATTTCTTTGAAGAAAAAATCAGCTGCGCCATTGCGCGAGGCGCCGATGGCGAGAGACTGCCGTGCCAGTGATGGCGACGTTTCCAGAAGCTTCACTACCTCTGACTTGTCATCGCGGACGACGGCCCGAATCAAGGGCAAGAGAGGAGTGTCGGGCGGCTTCGGCACCTGCACAAAATACCAGCGCCGCAAAAGCCTGCGCAAGGGCACCGCGATGAACGTTACGGGCGGTCCAGAAGGGGCGGTTGGGCGACGATTTGCGCGATTCCGCAGCGGATTTTTCCTTGACCCACAGGGCGAACAAATGGTAAAGTACCGGATTCACCGACGCCGATAGAAGTGTGTCCGAGCGGGTGGCCTTGGTTATCGCTTTTAGTCGTTGCCCCCGGGCATCGCATTAGATATTCGCCAGGCCAGCCCGAGGCGAAAAGCTCGTCCGGCTTGGGTGACCTTCCACCCCGTCACGCGGAAAAACCGCGCGTGCCGGGTGGCCCCGGCTTCCACCCCACCACGCGAAACCCGCGCGTGTCGGGTGGCCCCGGCTTCCACCCCACCACGCGAAACCCGCGCGTGTC
>DASTPO010000420.1:0-5382 GCA_035762225.1 Candidatus Angelobacter sp. | reverse complement strand
TGCCAAGTGAAGCTGCTGACGGCTTGCAGCCGAACTTTCTTCTGGTCGGCGAGATCCTGGAGCATCGCGTGGTCAAGAACACCAACCTGGAGACATTGTCATCGAGGTATCGCGCAGGCACGCATGAGGTAAAGAACCCGGCATGGTTGAAGGCCAGCAGCGACTATCAGGTTGCGCAGCAGCAGCTGGCGGATGCCCAGCGCGCGCTGGACGAAGCGCGCTCGCAGCGCAAGAAAAAAGAGGTGATCGCCGCGGCTACCGATTCCGTGCAGCAGGCCCAGCAACACGCCGACGAATCACGGCGCGCCATGGATGCCATCAATCAGACACGCGTGGAGATGGTCCTGGAGCCCTATTCCTATTCCAAACGGACTGTGGACCTCGCGGCCTCGATCGATCTTCTGTTCCGCATCACGGATCGTTCCGGGCTGGCGATCGGGCCGCCCGTTGACCTGCATAAGGGTAACCACAAATCGGCTGTGGTGCTGGACAACGTGAAGCCCGAGGACACTGAAGGCGTGATCAATCGGACAGCCGAACCCGATGACGCCCAGTTCCTTGCCGACCTCGAAATCGAAGCCCGGGATGCGCTGGTAAAGTCGGTGCGCGAAAAGGCCGCCGAACTTCCGGCTAAGATCTTGCAGCAAGCGCGCAACCGCGCCCAGACCGGTGACAGCGATGGCGCTGGTGAAGAGTTTGTGCTTTACCTGAACGCCACTCCCTATACCGCCACTCCGGAACGCGACGAGGCGGCAAAATTCCTTCACGATCAGTTCAACATGGCGCCGCCTGCCGGCGCCGCTCGTTAAGCGCTCTACTTTCCTTACGGTACCGCGGTAACGTCGACAGCCAGCCGAATGCGCATTAACCTTGAACCAATCATCGTTTCTCGACGGAGTACCGCACTTTATGCCCGAAATCAGCAGCCAACAGAAGCCCGAACTTTCTTCGCGCCTTAAAAGAACCAACGAAGAACTCAAAGACCTGCAAAGCTCAGTCAAAACCGGGATGATCAATGTGAAGGTCCTCATGGAATTTCGGAACGCGACCGAGAGGGCCCGACAGGCAGGCGCGTCAGTGCAGGAGTGGCTAGAGGCGCTAGGGAAGGGAAATGATCCTTACAAGCTGATGTCACAGGTAATGAGCCAGCGCGTGGAGATGGCCACCCAGCTTCTTAAGGACATTGCTCATGACATGGAGAGCGGAGACGTGGATTTCGATACGCCCGGCCTGCGCAACTTTGGCACCACGGTGCAGGGGCTGGCGGAGCTGATGAACCGGTTGTTTCCCCGCTGATCAGCCATCGCGGCTTGCATAAACTCATCTTTAAGCTAGCGTGGGCTGCGCGCCTTCGTTGGAAAGTCAATTCATTGAATCTCGAGCCACAGGCAAAGCCACCTGGAAAGTTGAACCTGCTCCCAACGCGCTTTCAACCTGAATTGATCCTCCATGCGCCTCAGCGATCCACCGTCCAATAGAAAGCCCAAGGCCGGATCCTCCTGATTTCCGCGAGCGGGATTTATCAGCGCGATAAAAACGGTCAAAAATGTGCGTCAGATCATCGCAGGCGATTCCTATTCCAGTGTCCCTGACACGGATCGTCGCTGTCCCGTCGACCCGCGATAAAGTAATGGTCACTTCTCCGTTCTTCTGCGTATATTTCACCGCATTGTCAATCAATATGAGGAAAAGCTGCTTTAACAGCTGTCGATCTCCATCGATCCAGACTGGACGCCCGCGCTGAAACGTAATGCCACAACCTTTTCAAGACGCGCTAGAATGCTTCATCTTTGTTACCTATGGAACAGGACAACCATAATCTCCAACGTACTTTGCTGCGAGCACGCCTCCAAGAGGCCGAGCAGAAGGTACGCGAGCTTGCGTCTTTAGTGCCGCTCTTTTCCGATCCTGTTAAACGGGCTGAATGCAGAGCTGCACTGGACACTGCAAAAGAGGAAGCCGACGCCACTCGGCGCGAGCTTGATCAGCTCAGCTGAACGATCCGCAGGACAAGCGAAACACCCCCTACATTAACCTTCCGACCTAAAAACAAAGCCGCCCCTCGAAAACACATGGCTGTGTGATCTGTTCGCCTTCCCTGGAGTACGTCCGATCAGTGATCGCTAGCGTGGTTTAGCGCCCGCGGAAAGAGGCGAAGAATGGGCGTTGAAAATTGCGCGTAATTCCTTCCAATGCCGCACGTGTGTGACTCGAGTCACAGTAAGAAAGTTATTAGATGTGGACACTCTAATGTTTGATCTCAAATGTTACCAAGTTTCGGATGGAAGTTATGCGCGCTGCGGGCAGAGCGGCTCTGTTGATCTTGATCATGTCGGCAGCGGGAGGGGTGCGCGCAGAGGAACACCCGGTACCACTGGACAAAAATACTGATTCCACCAAATGCGCCGAGTGCCACGCGGACAAAAGCCAGGGACCCCATGTTCACAGCGCGATTGCCGGCGGCTGCACCAGTTGCCATGAAGTTCGAGTCAATAAAGACGTCACTCGCGTCAAGCTGATTGCCACCTCAAGCACCAAGCTTTGCCTCTCTTGCCATACGGACAAGAATGCCGCCGAGATTCACGGAAAAGTGCATCCGCCGGCTCTGCGTGATTGCGTCAAGTGTCATGATCCGCACCAGTCGCCGAATGATAAGCAGCTGCGTAAGCCGGTTTCAGGAGATAAGTCAGAAAATCTCTGCCTGAGCTGCCACAACACCGGCATCAACGTGCCGGCCAAGGGAAGCCGGCATGCCGCGCTCGACCTTGGCTGCGATAGCTGCCATACCGTGCACAAATCCGGCGACCCTGCCAAACCCGACTTTGCCAACCACCTGACGAAGGCGGCTCCGCAGCTGTGCCTCGATTGCCACGATGCCAGGGAAGCGGCCCTCCGCAAGGCGCACAATAATCAGCCCTTTGCTACCGCGGACTGCGTTCAGTGCCACAATCCCCATGAATCGACGCGTCCAAAGCTGATGCAGGCGTTTGTGCATGCGCCCTTCGAGGGCGGCAAGGACTCATGTGACTCCTGCCATCAGCAACCAAAAGACAACAAAGTGGTGTTAGCGGCGGGCAGCGTGAAGGAGCTTTGCGTCAGCTGCCACGCTGACAAAGCTGAGCAGATTGAAAAAGCCAAGGTCCAGCACCCCGGCGCGATGGGCGATTGCACTGATTGCCACAATCCTCACGCGGGCAGGCGGCCGGGTTTTGCGAAGCCTGACAATGTGTCAGTCTGCCTGAGCTGCCACACCGACATTGCCGACCTGCGCAGCAAACGGCACCTGCACCAGCCGGCATTTGAACAGGGCTGCGCCACCTGCCATACGCCGCACGGTGGCGACAACGCTCACCTCCTTCGCGCGGCCACCACCAATGCGCTTTGCCTGGAATGCCATGGTCCTGAGGCAAATCCCGGAAAGATGGAAAACGAGCGCATGGTCTCGGTGTTTGATGGCGCGGTCAAACTACCGGAAAGTTACTTTGCAAAGGTCCCGATCCTGCCGCTCCGGTACAACGCAGGCCATCCCACTGACCGGCATCCGGTTTCCGACGCGATGGACCTGAAGACAAAAACAATGGTGCCCATCAACTGCCTTACATGTCATCAGCCGCATGCCGGCAATGGAAGCGGCATGCTGGTGAAAGACCAGGAACCGAACATGGCGTTCTGCAAGAACTGCCATAAGGAGGGCACGTTGCAGGCGCTACAGCCGCGCTGACCAGTGGAGTTGACGATGTTGAAGCAGACCATCAATTCGAGCACCGTCCTTAAGGCTTCTGTGGGAGCGATAGCCGCGCTCATTCTGTTCGTCTCTGCCGCTTCTGCATTCGCGGACAAAGCGCCCCGAAAAACAGCAAACAAGCCGGCGCCGCAACGGATTAGAGCTTCGGTGAACCGTGACCTGCTGGTCTGGCCCAATCCGCCGGCGGTTGCCCGGATTCGCTGGCTGGACCAGCTCACGGGCGAGCCCTTTGATCCGGATGCGCTCAATCCGGCCAAGAACAAAAAGAAGCAAAGCTGGATGGACCGGCTGGCGGGCGCGCAGCCAGACGAAGCAGCGAACATCAAGATCCCATATCAGTTGATCCGGCCCTACGGCGTGGCCGTGGACTCAAAAGGAACGATCTACACCGCCGACGAAGGCGTAGATGCGATTTTCATCTTTAATCCAGATACCAAGGCCGTGCAGCTGATCCGCAATGATCACGAGGCCCGTTTCGGCCTGATCAACGGCCTTGCCCTGGATGACAATGACCGCCTCTTTGTCAGCGACGGGCGGCTGCGGCAAATCCTGGTCTTCAATTCCCGGCACGAGCAGGAAAGCTCTTTCGGCGCCGATGTTCTGGCCCGACCCGGCGGGATCGCGCTCGATCGTGAAAACCGCTTCCTCTACGTGGTGGACACGGAGAACGATCAGGTCGTCGTGTTCGATGCCGACAGTTTCAAGCTGCTGCGCAGGATCGGCGTTTCCGGCAAAAAGCACACGCTTACCGCCCCCGGCACATTCTCATTGCCCACCAACGTGGCCGTTGACCGAGAAGGCAATGTTTTTGTGACCGACACCCTCAACAATCGCGTGGAGATTTTTGACGCTGACGGAAATTTCATCTCCATGTTCGGAAAACACGGTGACGGGCCGGGATATTTTGCCCGCCCCAAGGGAATTGCCGTGGACTGTGACGGCCACATCTGGGTTGTGGACACCTATCAGGATCGCGTGCAGGTCTTTGATCGTGAAGGCCGGTTGCTGATTTATCTGGGAGGGCATGGCGGGTATCCCGGGCAGTTTGCGGATGCCTACGGCATCGCCATTGATAAAGATAACCGCGTGATCGTTTCCGAGCAGTATCCAGGACGTTTGCAGCTCTTCCGCTACGTCACTGACGCGGAGGCTGAGGAGGCAAGAAAGAAGCAGGTCAATGCGCCTGCCGCGCCTTCGCAGAAGCAGGTGCCGCCAGCGTCTCCGAAAGGCGACAGCACGACGGCAAGAACAAAGGAATTGGGAGAGTGACAAGCATGCTCTGCCAGGAATTTTGGCCATCCATGGGTGCGCCAAAAGAGGGCCGGCGCAACACCCGGCTCGGCAATAAAGGGACCCCTGATGTCAGGAGGATCTAGTGAAAAAAGCAATAGTCATTATTCTGTTTGTATTGGTGGGCGTAACCATGTCAGTTGCTCAGACTGACGTATTGGGCGCACACCTGGTGTACGGACGCGGCTGTGTTGCGTGCCACGCTCCGCACAGTGGCGCCGCCGGAAACGGTGGTTCCAACGCCAATAGCCCCTACAGCGGCAACAACGCGCTGTGGGGCCAGGACCTTTCACCACTCTACGGTAAAACGCTGCAATTCGGCGATTCGCGCGGCAACTGGACGATTA
>DASTPO010000419.1:0-3175 GCA_035762225.1 Candidatus Angelobacter sp. | reverse complement strand
TATGAACTTGCGGGCAGCCCGGAAGACGAGTTGCGGGTGCTGGAAGCGGTGAAACAATACCAGGCGCTTTCGGGCCGGACGCAAAACCGCTATTTTGAGCTGCTCCTGGCCAGAAACCCGCAGCGGCTGGTGCAGCTTTCTTCCGAGCCGAGCGGACGTGGGGATGCCGCAGTCAACTTTATCGTCGCGCACGCTGACGCTGCCCTGGCGCTTCCGGCTGTGGCTACGCGCGGCGCGTCCGAGGCGCCGGTGTGGCGCCCCGCCTACACGGCGCTTGTGGGGCTGTATTTTGCCAACTCAAGCGCGCAAATCCAGGGCGCATTCCGGACCGCGCTGGCTGAGGCCAGCATTGGCGAGCGGCTTGCCAGGCCGGTTGATCGCAAGCAAAGCCTGGCCGGTGATGTCTGGTTCTACTACGGTTCCCGGTATGGAGAATATCTTGGCGTCACGAAAAAAGGTGACCCGGAAGACTACCTTCCCGCGGAGTTGGAGCACACGCCGACCCGGGCGGCTGCTTATTTCACGACTGCTCTTTACTATGAGGACGCAGGCGACCTCAATCGTGCCGTCAGCGACTACCAGCACGTGGCAGACCTGGATTCCGGCCGCATTGATGTCCACAACCGTCTGGCTGGAATTTACTGGAAGCAAAAGCATCCGGATGAGGCGTCAAGCGAATGGCGCCGTGCCCTGCAGCTATTGAAAGTGCAGGTCACCACGGAAAAGACGCAGGAAACATTCTGGGGAGACTTTGCCGCCACGGTAAGCAATCTGGCCAGTCATCAGCTGCTCACGCAGCTTCAGCCGGAGATCAGTGAAATCCTTCACGATTACGTGAAGAGGAATGGCTCGTATCGCCTGCAGCCGCTCCTCGAAAGCTTGCTTCCGCGCATGGAAAGTCCCGGCGCGGCAAGCGCATTGCTGCTGGACCTCTCCGCCGATACGGCAGAGAAGCTTTCATTCCTGCGCCAGTATGCCGGCGCGGATACCCGCCTGAAGCTTGACCGGGAGCCGATTTTCCAGCGCCTGCTCGGGCTCGCGCAGGACGCCGCGCAGAAATCCGAGGGCGTCGCGCACGAATATGCGCAACAGGAATTTGAGAGCTTACAGGTGCAATGGCTCCAATACCTGCTGGAGAAGAAGCAATTCGATCGGGTGCGAAGCGAACTGGCGTCTCTGCCGCAATCCACTTGGCAAAGAAAGGCTGAGCTGGTGTCGATCCAATTGAAGGTTGCCGCACAGGCGGGCGGGCTGGACGCGATTCTTGATGGTTATCGAGCGGACGTGGACCACGCTCCTTCCGCGGAACTCCTGCGCAAAGCTGCGACGGAGTTCCAACAAACGGGAGACCAGCAGTCGGCCCGCAAGGTTCTGGAATTTGTCTTTACCCGTGAAATCGACCAGCACAATCTCACCGCCGCCAATATGCTTGGGCTGGCCGAGATACGCATTCAATCCGGCGATCTGGAAAGCGGCGTGGCTTTATTGAGGCGCATGACGCTGGTGGTCGGCAATCCTTTTGAAACTCAGGATGCGGCGGCCGCCCTGCTTGTCCGCACAGGGCATCCGGCGCAAGGCGCGACCTTCCTGGACGAGCTTGTGAAAGCGGTGCCATGGAACGCGCAATATCGTGGACGGTTGGCGCAGGCACAAGTCGCCGCCGGTGAAAATGTTGACGCCGCCCGCAAACAACTCGCTGCCATTGCCTCTGACCGTTATGTCGCTTATGAAGACCGCGTGGCGTTCGGTGACGGCATATCGGGCGCGGTGCCTGGCAGCCTGGGCAGCGGAGAACTGGACTTCCTGGCCCAGGGTGGAGGAAGCGCCGGAAATGTTAATCCGGACCAACCGTTCTTTTTCTTCGCGCGGGTGAAAGCCGCCAGGACCCTGCCGGCCAAAGAACGCGTACGGTTGTTGCGCGCAGCACTGGAAGATAATCCCTCAGGAGAGGCCGCGCGCGTTCCATTATTGAAAGCTGCCAGCGAAGCAGGCGATTACCATCTCTCCATTGCCGCCATGAAGCCATATCTTTCCGCCGGGAACCTGGAAAACGCGTTGAATGCGAATTTGGGAACCGAGGACGAGACGCAGGCAGAAGATCAGCCTTCGCCGGGCGACGACACGTCACGTTTGTTTGCGCGGCTTCCACTTAAAGAGCGTGCGGAAATCAGCCGTGAGCTGGGAACCGCATTCCAAAACATAAAGTCCTTGACCCAGGCCTTGCCTTACCTGCAAAGGGCCTATCGGTTGGAAACGGATGCAGGGCTGAAAGCACAGATCAACAAGCAGGTGCAGCAGATCCGCTTCACGCAACGCCGTCAGGCGGCGAACCGCGCCCGGCAGCCGGAGATCCATTCCGACCTCGAGCAGCAGCATGTAGTCCGGCCTCGTCTCCCCGAACAGGCGGCCTCCAGTGCTCCTCGAACAGTTGCGCAGTTGCCGAAAGGGGGAGCCCGATGAGATTGCAGCGGACTTTATTGATCATGGGAATGTTGGCGTTCAGCGCGTGCGGCGTTATCGGCTGGAGCATATTGCAGCAATCACAGGCGCCCACGCATCCCCTGGACCAGATCATGCCTGAAGGGCCATTGCTCTATATCGAGGCGCGTGATTTTTCTGCTTTGCTGAAGGATTGGAACAGCTCCACCGAGCGCGCGCAGTGGCTCAAGAGCGACGATTACCGCGTGTTTTCCAACTCCCGCCTTTTCCTGCGTCTGAACCAGGCGTCGGATCAATTCGCCGTGGCTGCTGGATTGCCTCCGGACATGAAATTCCTGGTGGACGCGGCAGGCAGGGAAAGCGCCCTGGGAGTGTTTGACATCGGCAACCTGGAATTCCTTTACATCACTCGCTTGTCGTCGGGAAATTTTCTGCAGTCGGAGTTGTGGCAATCGCGCAATAAGTTTCAACCGCGGTCCGCCGGAGGCAAGCCTTTCTACACTCGCAAAGATGAGAAATCCGGCCGGGTTGTGGCATTCGCAGTGGCTGACGATTACATGATTCTGGGCACGCGCGAAGACCTGGTCGCGGGATCGCTGGAACTCATGTCAGGAAGCAAGGGGCGCAGCCTTCGCCAGGAAGGCTGGTTCACGCAGGCGCTGGCCTCGACCTCTGCGACTCCCGGAGACCTGCGCATGGTGATGAACCTGGATAAGCTCGCCGTGACGCCGCACTT
>DASTPO010000418.1:0-7010 GCA_035762225.1 Candidatus Angelobacter sp. | reverse complement strand
TACTGCGCTCATGGGCACCAACAAGCTCGACTTCCCCTCGCTCGCCCTGGTGCTGCCTGCTTTGTTCTTCCGCGGCTACCTTCTGCTGATGCGCAAGTCCTTCATCATTTCGGAGCGCTGGACCAGCTATCTCACCATTGTTTATTTCGCCTTTTACGCGGCGGATTATTTTTACTTTTCTGAGAGCTTCCTCAACGCGACGGTCCACATGGTGCTGTTCAGCATGATCATCAAGATCTTTTCCGTGCGCCGCGACCGCGATCTGCTGTATCTGGCTGTGCTCTCATTCCTGATGGTCCTGGCGGCAGCCGTACTCACCGTCGATACGCTCTTCCTCTTCACCTTCTCGTTGTTTATCCTGGTCGCCATCTCCACCTTCATCAGCATGGAGATGCGCCGCTCCGAGCGCGAGAGCGTGATTGCCGGCTTCCCGGCGCAGCAGGACGTTAAATTTCACAGCTCGCTGGCGGGAATCTCCGCCATCCTTGGGGTGCTCACACTGGCAGGCGCCGCGCTGATCTTCTTCATCCTGCCGCGCGTGAACTCCAGCCTTTATCTGCGCGGTTTGGGATTTCAAGGCGCGCTGATGACCGGCTTCAGCCAGGAGGTAAGCCTCGGCGGCATCGGTCAGATCCAGCAATCCGGCAACGTCGTAATGCACGTTCAGGTGCTCGACGGCAAACTTCCGGCCGATGTGAAGTGGCGCGGCATCGCCTTATCGAATTTTGACGGCCACCGCTGGTACAACACGCCTGAAGTTCCTACTTACCATGGCCTGTACAATTCGCCGCTGGACCTGACCCGCGTCAGTAATTTTTCCTTCTACTCTGAAGCGCAATCGCTCCCGCATCTGGCCAGCCTCAAGTACAAAGTGGTGATGGAGCCGGTGGGATTGAACTTGTTTTTCCTGGCTCCGGTGCCGCTCAAGGTTAACGGCGATTATCGCGTGCTGGAAATCAAGTCGGACGGCTCCATCTACACCACGCGGCCCGCTGAAGGCAGCCCCGGCGGGGGGGAAAATGACAGCCCGGAAACCATCGGCGTTTATACCGCCGAGGCCGATACCCGAAATCCGGCGCCATATGTGCGCGATTCCAACTCGCGCAATTATCCGCCTCATGTTGCGTTCCTGTACCTGCAAGTCCCGCGCCTCGATCCCAGGATTGCCCGGCTGGCCAAAGACGTAACCGAATCGGCGGGGTCCAATTACGCGCGCGCCAAGGCCGTGGAAGAATACCTGCGGAATAACTTTGGCTATACCCTGGAATTGCCCGGGCGCGAACCTGATCCGCTGGCCCATTTTCTCTTTGAACGCAAGAAAGGCCACTGCGAGTACTTCGCGTCCTCCATGGCCGTGATGCTGCGGACGCTCGGGATTCCTTCGCGCGTGGTCAACGGTTTTCGCGGCGGCGAATACAACGACCTCACCAGCAGCTACATCGTGCGCGAGAAAGACGCGCATTCCTGGGTGGAAGCCTATTTCCCGGAGTATGGCTGGGTCACCTTCGATCCCACGCCTGCCGGCGACGCGGTTGTGAGCTCAGGCGGCTGGTCCCGCATGGAACTCTACATGGACGCGGCGCGCCAATTGTGGCGCGAGTGGGTCGTTAACTACGACTTCAGCCACCAGGCCAGGCTGCGCACGGAAATCGGCAGCAAGACCGTCAACGCACAATCCAGTTTTCGTTCCTGGCTGCTGGCAAAGTATCAGGGCATCGTTGAAACCATGGGTAACTGGCAACGGCGGTTGCAGGCCCTGTCTCCGGCGCAGATGGCGGTATGTTGCGTGATGCTGGCGCTGCTGCTTGCCCTGCCCTTCATGCCCAAAGCGTGGCGCAGTTGGGAACGGACGCGAATGTTGCGCAACCCGGCGCGCGCTCCGCGGACCTCCGCCAGCTTCTGGTATATGCGCATGCTCAAGCTGCTGGCCCGCCGCGGTGTGCGCAAGGAACCGTTCCAGACCCCGGAAGAATTCACTTCCTGCATCGACGATCCGCTGATGCGCCAGGACGTCGAGCTTTTCACCGAGCACTACGAGCGTGCTCGCTTTGCCGAGTCGGTAGAGGACGCTCAGCGCCTGCCTGAGCTTTATGAGGAAATCGCCGGACGTAAGTGAGCTTCCGCCGGCGCGGCGAAATCATATCCGGGCTCGCGCAGCCCATGCGCAAACTCGGCGGCGCGTACAACGTTTTCCGTGAGTGCCGCCACCGTAACCGGTCCCACCCCTTTCGGCACCGGCGTGATAAACGAAGCAACTTCCTTGACGCGCTCGAAATCCACGTCGCCGTTGAGCTTCCCATCCGCTCCAACGCGCGTGGCCACGTCAACTACCACAGCGCCCGGCTTCACCATCTCCGCGGTGATCTTGTAGCGCTCGCTGCCTACCGAAGTCACGATGATGTCGGCGGCGCGCATGAATGCGTCATGGTCTGCCTTGCGTGTGTACCGATGGCACCAGATAGCCGTGGCATTGCACATGCGCCCGCCCAGCATGTGATGAATCGGCTTGGCGGTAATGTCATTGCGGCCGACGATGACCGCAACCTTGCCTTCCGTCTCAATCCCATAAAAAGCCAGCATCCGCCGGACTGCCAGCGCCGTGGCCGGCAAATGCAGGATGCGCTCTTCCTGCGCGCGATAGAGCTCCGGCACCGTGGCGCGCGAAATGCCGTCAACGTCTTTGGGCCCGCTGATGGCGTCAAACACATCGAACTTGTTCTGCCCTTGCGCCGGCTCCTCGATGTGGCGCGGCAAAGGAAGCTGCACCAGAATGGCATGCACCGCCTGATCGCGGTCAAGGCGCTGTACCTGGTCGCGTAGTTCGCCCGCGCTGATCTGGTCGTCAAATGTGTGCAGCCGCGCCTGCATTCCCAGGCGCTCGCAAAAATCCATCTTCTTCTTTACATAACGTTGCGAAGCCGGGCTCTTTCCCACCAGCACCACGTCCAGCCGGGGAATGATGTTGCGCGACCGCAGTCTTGCCACTTCGCCGCGCACATGCTGCTCAATCTCATCCGCCACCGGCTTGCCAAACATAATTTCTGCCATGCACACATTATAAAGTCCGTCGAGGCACGGGAACCGTGCGCGCGACGCAACCTCGCTCCGCCTTAAATGCCTGCAAGGAGAGGCGCACCATAAAGACGATATAATCCGCCGGGGCAGAGATGCTCATTCGTCTTCATCAGATCGTGGAGTGGCTGCTGGGGCCGGAAGCGCCCTCCGAAATGCCGCGGACTCACCTGCTTCCGCGCTGGGTCTTCCTGCGCGCTCTCGGTCTCATTTATTTTTCCGCGTTCTACTCGCTGATCTTTCAGATCAAAGGCCTGATCGGCCCGCAGGGCATTCTTCCCGCAGAAGGTTACCTGGCGGAGGTAGCGCAGTATTATCCCGGCGCGCAACGCTTATGGTTTGCGCCAACTCTGTTCTGGCTTGGCGCCGGCAATCACGCCCTGGCATTGGCCTGCTGGGTTGGCCTGATCGCCTCCGTGGCCGTGGTTGTGAATCTATGGCCGCGAGCCTCGCTTGCCGTGTGTTTCGTCTGCTTCCTCTCCTTCGTTGCGTCTGCGCAGGATTTTTCCGGCTATCAATCTGATGGCATGCTGCTGGAAGCCGGCTTTATCTCGCTGTTCTTTGCCCCGCCCGGACTTCGCCCCGGACTGGGAGCGGCACACGCGCCTTCACGCCTCAGCTTGTTTCTGCTGCGCTGGGAGTGGTTCCGCATCTATTTTGAATCCGGCGTGGTCAAACTCGCCAGCGGCGACTATTCCTGGCGTCATCTCACCGCGATGGATGATTACTACCAGAACGGCCCGCTGCCTACCTGGGTGGGATGGTACGTGCAGCAGTGGCCTCACTGGTTCCACGCCGCCACGGCTTTCATGACGCTGGCCTCAGAACTTGGATTGGTATGGATGCTCTTCCTGCCGCGCCGCTTCCGGATCGTCTGCTTCTTCATCGTCACGCCATTCCAGATGGGCATCATCATCACGGCGAATTACACGTTTCTGAATTACCTCGTGCTTTGCCTGGGCTTCCTGCTGCTCGATGACGGATTGATTCGCCGGATACTGCCCGCACGTTGGAAAGGCTGGGGGAGCAAGCCGGCGGCAGCGCATGATACGTTATCGCCGCAATCTGCGCTGACTCCCCGCTGGTTGCGGACGGTCTGGCGCAGCGTAGCCGGAATCTATCTGTGCTGGATCCTGTACGCCACCACAGCCCTGCTTTTTGCCGTGGTTCCGCACATGCCGCGCCTGCCGCTGGGACCGGCGCGGGCGCTGGATCCATTCCGCATCGCCAACCAGTATGGGCTGTTCGCCGTGATGACGCATGAGCGTTATGAAATTGAGTTTCAGGGATCCAACGATGGCCAGAACTGGACTGCGTATTCCTTCCGCTACAAGCCGCAGGACGTGCATGAGGCGCCCGGCATTTACGCTCCCTACCAGCCTCGTTTTGACTGGGACCTGTGGTTCGCGTCGTTGACCAGCTGGCGCAATTATCCCTTCGTGGTGCAGACGGAGGAACGGCTGCTCCACAATGACCCCGATGTTCTGGCGTTGTTTGCCGGCAATCCATTTCCGAATGCACCGCCGGCCCATGTGCGCACCGTGATCTGGCGGTATTGGTTCACTGATCGCGCAACCAAACGAAAAGACGGAGCGTGGTGGCGGCGCGAGCTGCTGGGCGAGTATGCTCCCGAACTGGAGCGCACTCCCGACGGGCGAATCATGATGAGCCAGTAACGAGATGGGCGCCTACTCGAGCGGCGGATCATTGACGGTCGCGGGACGGTTTTCCGTCGTCGATCGAATGACGCACGTTTCATCGGTGAAAAAGCTTCGCGAATCCTCGCTAAAGCGAAGCGGCATCGCGGTGATCTGGTAATGCCCCACTCCGATGGCGGTGTAACGAAACTCATAACCCGCTTTGACCGCAGGCGAGCGCATAAAAACAGAATCGATCAGCCGCGCATGTTCCGGCGTGGCCTCCTCATTGTCCTCGCCGGAAAGAGCAGCGAGGTTCGGGGGGAATCCTGTCTCCGGATAAGTTGAGGCATAGCTGACAATCGCGGTATTCAGCGTTCTCAGAGTTGATGCGGCAGCGGATGCAAGCGGGGTTTCGGGTTTTTCTTCTTCCGGCAGGAACTCAGTTTCAATTTTCGTCCCTCGCCATTCGCCAATCTCGCTCAATCTCCATTCGCTCCCCTCATAGCGCATGCCCACCAGGATCAACTGGCTGCGGTTCGCTTCCTTAATCTCAAACTGGAGCAAAGCATCGTCGCCGGCTATGAACGTCTTCTTCCAGGTGAACACCACCTTGGGCTCACCTTCTTTTTCCACCAGCTCCCAGGAATTTCCATCGCTGGATTTGGTCAGTTTGCCGCCCCGCTGCTCCAGGTTCCGGCCCACCAGGAACTTCTCTGCCGCGAGCATTCTTTGTGCTGACGGCAATTTATCCAGATGCTCCTGCACCTTTACCGGCAAGTGCCTGATGATAGTTTCCACGCTGTCCGCCGTGACGATTTCTTCCAGCGCCGCCTCGGGAGTGCCGCCTTGAAGCGCGCCGGCGGAGGCTGTGCCGAACATCAGGAAGAAGCCCAACAAGCGAAAGGCCTCGGTCAACAGGCAAAACTTTCGTGTCATCGATCTACCTCTGCCAACTAAGGGTTGGCGCAGTATCTAAAGACGTACCTGGAGCCCTGGAAGTTCCAGCAACTCCGCCTGAAGTTTGTAACACGCGTGGCTCAAAAGGGCCCTTCCAGCCCGCAAACACCTGCAAATTGCGATGCTACAATAGTAGAGACAGCATGCCAGTCGAGAACCCCACAGTAGCGCCTCCGCAGCAGGAATCTGCGCCAAAACCCACTCCCGTAAAGGTGGGATTTGTGAGCCTGGGCTGCCCCAAGAACCTTGTCGATAGCGAGGTCATGATGGGCATGCTGCAGAGCGGCGGAGCGCAGATCACCTCCCGAGCTGAAGACGCTGACGTGATCGTGGTGAATACCTGCTCGTTCATCGATTCAGCCAAGCAGGAATCGGTGAACACCATCCTGGAGATGGCGCAGCACAAGATTTCCGGTAAGGCGCAGAAACTGGTGGTGGCGGGATGCTTGGTGGAGCGCTACCGCACCGAGATTCAGAAGAACATTCCTGAAGTGGACGCGGTGGTGGGCACCGGCGAACTCGAACATATTCTTGCCGCCGCCGGAATCAACATCACCTCAGGCAATGCTTCCGAGAGCAACTCGCCGTTCGTGATTTTGAATTCCACTTCGGCCAGCCAGTCGCTCAAGTCAGGGATGCCGGCGCGGGCGGAAGGCCTGGCGCGCGAGCGGAGCGGCCGCTTCTCCCGCGCGGAGTGGGACGGCGCCATCGCCGACCTGCCCAACTACCTGTATGACGAAAACACGCCGCGCGTGCTGGCTACGCCGAAGGCGTCGGCGTACATCAAGATCGCCGAAGGCTGTGACCATCCCTGCGGCTTCTGCATCATCCCGCAGCTGCGCGGCAAATTTCGCTCGCGCCATTTTGAATCCGTGATTGCGGAGGCGGAGCGGCTGGCGGCGAGCGGCGTGCGGGAAATCACGCTGATCGGGCAGGACACAACCTGTTACGGCGAAGATCTGGGCCTGAAAGACGGGCTCGCGCTTCTGCTGGAGCGGCTGGCGCAGATTGAAGATTTGCGCTGGGTGCGCTTCCTCTACGCCTATCCCAACAAGATCACCGGCAAGCTGCTGGACACCATCGCGGCCAGCGAGAAGATTTGCTCGTACATTGACGTGCCGCTGCAACACGCGTCGTCAGCAGTACTGAAGCGGATGAAGCGCGGCGCGGGCGGAGACATATTTCTGAAGTCGATTGAGAAGATGCGCCGCACCATTCCCAACCTGACCCTGCGCACCTCGTTTATCGTCGGCTTTCCCGGGGAGACGGAACAGGATTTTGCCGAGCTGTGCGAATTCGTTCGGGCCGCTCAGTTTGACTGGCTGGGCGTCTTCAGCTATT
>DASTPO010000417.1:0-17860 GCA_035762225.1 Candidatus Angelobacter sp. | reverse complement strand
ACGCGCATGCGGATGGCATTGGAACGCTCATCGGCGAACTGCGCCACACGCTGGATGGCCGATGACAACTCATCACAGTGCACTGTGACCGACTTGTTATTGTCACGCGGCAGCACCGCTTCATAATTGGGGAATTGCCCGGTAAGCTGGCGCGACGTCAACAGCCGCCCGCCAATGCGAAAGAACAATGTGGACTCGTCCTTGGCGAACTCCACGGTTTGCGCGTCACTGCTGTTCAGCAGCGTGCTCAGCTCGGCCATGGCCTTCTTGGGCACCAGTACCTTCAACTCGCCGCTGACCGGGAGCTTGGTGTTGCCGTGCTCAACGTGGGCCAGACGATGGCCATCCGTCGCCACCATGGTGAGCGAATCCGGTTTGAGCACCATGAGCGCGCCGTTCAGGGTATAGCGCGACTCTTCATTGGAGATGGAGAAAATCGTCTTGGCGATCAGCTGGCGCAACACCTGCGCCGGCAGTTGCAGCGCCGACTCAGCCGGAAACAGCGGCAACGCAGGAAAGTTCGCCCGCGCCATACCTACCATCTTGGTGTTGGAGCGGCCGCTGCGGATCTGCACCCAGTGGTTTTCCAGCAGCTTGATGCTGATGTCGCCGTCGCCCAGCAGCTTGACATAGTCGTAGAGCTTGCGCGCCGGGATGGTGCATGAGCCTTCTTTCTTGACCTTGGCCGGGCACGATGTGCGCAGGCTCAGGTCAAGGTCTGTCGCGGTGATGGACAGCTTGTCTCCGGCGGCCTCAAACAAAAAATTGGAAAGAATCGGGATCGTGGTTTTGCGTTCCACGACGCCCTGCGTAGCGGTGAGTTCTTTCAACAAATCGCTTTTGCTGACGCTGATTTCCATCGTTGCTCCCGCCTCAGTGCCTGCGGAGGAAGGCATAAATGTGGCCCCCTATTATTCAAACCAACATGGTAAAGTACAAGTGAAATTGCAGAACAACTGCATCCGTGCCCAACTGGCGACACTGACTGACTGGCTAGTTTACAGGTTCTTGCCCTGCACCGCGCGGCTTAATTGTTCAGCGTCTCCGTCAGCTTATTCAACAGCCGGTTCAGGTCCTTGTCCGCCTGGCGCTGCTCTTCGATCTTGTCGATCGAGTGCATGACCGTCGTGTGGTGTTTGCCCCCGAATTGCCGTCCGATCTCCGGCAGTGAAGCCTCTGTCATCTGCTTGGCCAGGTACATGGCAATCTGCCGCGGGAAAACGATGGCGCGAGAGTTGCTCTTGGCCTTGATCTCCGTCACCCGCAACCCGAACTGCTCCGCCACAGCCCGCTGGATCGCGTCGATCGTGATCTTGCGGGCCTGCGAATCAATGAAATTCTTGAGCACCTGCTGCGCCGTGGTGAGGTTTACCTCAGCGCCGGTGAGCGAGCAGTAAGCGATCAGCCGGATCAACGCGCCTTCCAGTTCGCGCACGTTGGTCCTAACGTTTGAGGCGATATACAAAGCCAGGTCGGTGGATAATATGACCCGCTCCGACTCGGCCTTCTTTTGCAGAATCGCTACTTTGGTTTCCAGGTCCGGCGGCTGGATATCGGCAATCAGTCCCCACTCAAAGCGCGAGCGCAGGCGGTCTTCAATTTCCGGCAGCTCCTTCGGCGGGCGGTCGCTGGCAATCACGATCTGCTTCATCGACTCATGCAGCGCGTTGAAGGTGTGAAAGAATTCTTCCTGGGTACGCTCTTTTTGCGCGAGGAATTGAATGTCATCGATCAGCAGTACGTCCACGTTGCGGAACTTATCGCGGAAGCTGATCATCTTGTCGTAGCGCAGCGAATTGATCATCTCATTGGTGAACTTCTCGCTGGAGATATAGCAAATGGAGGCCTGCGGCTGGCGCCGCTTTACCTCGTGCCCAATGGCCTGCATCAGGTGGGTCTTGCCCATTCCCACACCGCCATAGAGAAACAACGGGTTATACGCCTTGGAAGGCTTCTCCGCCACGGCCTGTGAAGCGGCATGGGCAAACTGGTTCCCCGCTCCGATCACAAACGCTCCAAAGGTGTACTTGGGGCTGAGGTGCGCCGCTGAATCCCAGTCAAATCTCTGTTGTTTCGCCGTCGACCCGGCGGAATGGCTGGCCGATACCGGAGCGAAACCGCCATCGGCGCGCACTGCCGGTACCGTGGGGTCTTCTTCGGGCGTGATGAACTTCACGTCCTGGTATTCGGGAGCCAGCGTATCCATGGCCTCCTGGATCAGGTCGCCGAATTTGTCGCCGATATCGCGGAAATCGACATTGGGCACGCGCACAAAAATAATATTGCCGTTGGTGTGGCTAAACCGGGTTGGCTTGAGCCACGTGTCATAAGAATGTCGCGTGATCTTTTTTTCCAGGGCTCCGAGGATACGGAGCCACGGATTCGCGGTTGCGGTTACGGTCGCAGCGGGTAATGACATTCTGAGGATGATTCCTATTGCGAGCCGGCCAGGGGCCCGTACTTTTTAGCTCGAAGATTTGTGTTGCGCTCTGCCAGGGCGCTGCAGAACAGTGAACACTTAGTAGTGCAACAAAAAAATAATGAACTGGTCGGCATACTAGCACGAACTTCCATCAGTTGAAATGCACTCGCGCAAAAAAAATTGCAGCAATTTATTTTTCGCAAAACCCATTGGCATGCTTTCGTCAAGTAGTGAGTTCGTTAATGCCGCGTGCCTGGTGCAACGCTCGGTGGTTGTGCTTGCGCTGCATGCGTGTGCGACGATTATCCTCGGTGCCACTTGAGAGTTGGTCGCTAGAAAATTGAGGGCAACTGTTTTGGCCATGCGGAAATCAAACGGCAGCTCTCATTCGCGCGATGCTCGGGCGTGAATTTCCCGATTCCGGTGATTCCAAATATGAGTTGAAAGGGATACGCTCCTGAAATACTGGGTACCCGCTGGCTGGTCTGCTCCCATAGCTTAAATCGGGTTGCGACCTGGCCATTGTGTCTCCTGCCTTGGCGCGGGTGGCGCGAATTGCCTGAATTCTTTATACTTATCATTTGCCCAACGCAAACAATCCTGAGTAGGAGCTCCACAGTCCATGCCCAAGCGCACTTTTCAGCCTAACCGGCGCCGTCGTTCCAAGAAGCACGGTTTTCGCACACGTATGAAGACAAAAAGCGGCCAGGCCGTTCTTTCCCGCCGCCGCGCCAAAGGAAGGAAGCGCGTTTCGGTGAAGCCCGGTTTCCGGGAGTAGTCCTCTCCACCCAATGTCCACCCTTTGCGACAGACCAGCCGTGAATGAAACTCCAGAAAACGCTCTTCAGAAGTTCCCCAGGAGTTCACGACTGCTAAAACACGCTGACTTCCAGATAGTGTACCGGCAAGGGAAGAAGCATTTCTCCGGGAATGTGATCGCTTTTTATCATCAAAGCGGCAGGTCCTCGGGGCCGCGGGTGGGATTTACCGTCGGCAAGGTGCTGGGTGGGGCGGTCGAACGGAATCGCATTCGCCGGCGGATGCGCTCGGCTGTGCGGCGGCATCTGCACGAGCTGCGCAAGCCGCTGGATCTGGTGTTGCATCCGCGGAAGAGTGTGCTGACTTTGAAGTTTGCCCAGCTGGATTCGGAAATTGGAGCAATCTTCGCTGCGGTACAACGAGGCAAGCAAAGATGACTCGTGCCGTCACATGGCTGTTGAAGCTATACAAAGGGCTGGTTTCGCCGTTGCTGCCCGCGTCGTGCCGCTTTGTTCCCAGCTGCTCTGAGTATGCCGCGCAAGCCGTTGCGGAACACGGCGTGTTGCACGGGAGCATTCTGGCCGCGTGGCGTCTGTTGCGCTGCAATCCGTTCGCGCACGGTGGTTACGATCCGGTGCCAGAAAACAAGAGTCGCGAGGCCCGAGGCCTGTGGCCGCCGAGCGGCGTGAAGCAGAGCCAGACGACTTCAAGGAATTGCAAACCGTAAGAGCGGTTTGGAGCGAAGCGACAGTGCATGAGAAGGAATAGCCGCGAGGCCTGTGGCCGCCGAGCGGCGTGAAGCAGGGCCAGACGACTTCAAGGAATTGCAAACCGTAAAAGCGGTTTGGAGCGAAGCGACAGAAATAAATCGAGAACCCGTCATTGACTGAATATAGAAATCCGCAAAACGAGCCCGGCTCAGACAAGCGAATGTTGCTCGCCCTTCTGCTGGTGTTCCTGGTAATCGGGGGCATGCAATATTTCCTGCCCAAACCCCAGCCCTCGCCACAAGACAAGAGCCAGCAACAACAGCAGGCCCAGAAGCAGCCTTCGCCTTCAGTGCCTGCTTCCAGCGCGCCCGCCACCACGCCGCCACCACACAAGGTCCCGGCGGTCGCCGTAAAAGTTCCTGTTAAAGCGGCACCGGCGGAGCAGGAGTTTGTTCTGGAGAATGATTTTTATCGCGTGACGTTCACCAACCGTGGTGCAGCGGTAAAGTCCTGGATACTGAAGAAATACAAAGACAACGCCGGCAAACCCTTCGATCTGGTCAATCAGACTGTCGCTCCGCAGCTGGGATATCCGCTAACTTTGTTCGCTTATGACCAGGAATTGGCCGGCAAGGTGAATCAGGCGCTCTACGTGGCGGCTCAAGACGGCGGCGGCAGCGGACAGCTCACGTTTGATTACTCAGACGGCGAAGTAGCCGTCCACAAGAGTTTTCGTCCGGAGAAGGGCTATATCATGAGCGTGGAGACGGAGGTCACACGCAATGGACAAAGGGTGCAGGCCCTTCCCCAATGGCCCAGCGGACTCGGCGACCAGCTTGCACCGGCTTCTTTCCTTTCCGCGAAGATCGATTGGCTCCAGGACGGCGACATCGAACGCAAGGCTGCCTCGTCAGGCGGCTTCCTGACCACCAAAAAATGGATCACCGGAGGGCAGACTTTGCCCGGGCCGTACAACTGGACCGCAGCCGCTGATCAGTATTTTGCCGTGGCGTTCATGCCCGACAATCCCCGGGACGCGACTCTGGTAACGCTCAACAATCCCGCGGAAGTCCCCAAAAATCCAGCGCATCCGGAAGAGGCAAAGGACAAGGCTAATGTGATCGGCATGGCCCTGGGAAGCCCGAACGGGCTCACCCGGCAGCGTATTTTTGCCGGACCCAAAGCCGTGGACATCCTGGAAAGCACCCAGTCACAGCCGGGCGGGCCTGACCTGCGCGGAATCTACGATTTTGGCACGCTCAGCTTTATCGCTCGGCCCTTGTTTCTCTGGCTCAAGTTCACTTACGAGCACTGGATTCCCAACTGGGGATGGTCGATCGGGTTCCTGACAGTGGTGATTACCATGGCCCTGCTGCCTCTGCGCATTTCCAGCATGAAGTCGTCGTTGCGGATGCAGCGCGTGCAGCCCCAGGTCAAAGCCATTACGGAAAAATACAAACGCTATAGCATTACCGATCCGCGCCGGGCGGAGATGCAGAAGGAAATGTCGGCGCTGTACAAGAAGGAGGGGGTCAACCCCATCGGCGGCTGTTTCCCTCTGTTGCTGCAGATGCCTTTCTTGATCGCCTTTTACTCCATGCTGGGGAACGCCATTGAGCTGCGTCATGCCAACTGGCTCTGGATCCATGACCTGTCCGCGGCTGATCCATTGCATATCCTGCCGATTTTTATCATGATTTCCATGTTCATCCAGCAGAAGAGCGCGCCTCAGGCGGGGATGGATCCGGCCCAGCAGAAGATCCTCACGTTTATGGGACCGCTCATGATTGGCGGCTTCAGCTGGGGAATGCCCGCGGGAGTTTCGATTTACTGGGCTTTGAGCAATCTTCTGGGATACTTCCAGCAGATGGCGATCAACCGCTCGGAACTGGGCCAGCAGGTAAGAAAAACCGTGGAACGCCGGGCCACGCGCAAGCGTTAAAGCATCAAAGCTGTAAAATTGGAGAAGTTTCAAATCATTCAAAATGCTGCAGGATAAAGTCGCCACAGCCCGCAAGATCGATTCCTTTCTGAAGAACATCATCGCTTCAGGCGCGTTCAAATTGAAATACAGGATCACGGTGAATCCTCCCGTGCCCGCGGGGCAGGAGTTCGGTGCGCCGGATATCCTGGTGGAATTTGCCGGCCCGGACAGCCAGTTGCTTCTTGAGCGCGGTGCGGAAGTCTTGCGCGCCTTCGAGCTTCTCACCCATGAGAGCATTCATCTCCATGCCGAAGACCACGACAAGGTAAGTTTTGATTGCAAAGGCTATCGTGCTGCCCGCCAGCAGGAGTTGAAGCTCGCCGCCGATGTGGCCGCGGAGCGCGTCATCAAGACCGGTATGCCCTACTCGTTCGCTCCCATGTCTTCGCGGGAGCGCCGGTTGATTCATCTGGCCTTCCGCGACCACCAATCGCTCACTACGCAAAGCGAAGGTGAGGGAGGACGCCGCTACGTGGTGCTTTACCCCCGGGATTACAAGCCGTCACGTCCCGCACGACGGTAGTTGCCACTGTCCTCTTTGTGACGGGCACTCGCTGTTCATTCACCGCAGGTGAAGTTCATCTTTACAATCAAGGCCCGCTTGTAAATGGCCATGGCAGGTAAGCTGGATTAAACTAGCCTTGGCTGTCGGCGCCGTAGTTCCAAAATTCTTCCTGCGAGTGTTGAAATCATGTCTACAACCGTCACCATGATCGGTGAAGTTCCCATCTTTGGCTTGCTCGATGACGAGGAGCGTGAAGCTCTGGCCCAGATGATGGATACGCGCGAGATCAAAGAGGGTCAAACCTTATTTCACTATGGCGACGCCGGCGGCGAGATCTTTATCCTGCGCCACGGCCGCATTGAGCTGTTTGTGGAGAGCACGGAAGGCCAGAAAATCACGCTCTCAGAGAACGAGCCCGGGGACGTGATTGGCGAACTCTCTTTTCTGGATGGCGGCTCCCGTACCGCCACTGCGCTGGCGCGCGAGGACACGCAGCTTCTCACCATGCATCGCGACCGCCTGCTGGAGTTCATTGACAAGCATCCGCACGCCGCCATGGACCTGCTAACGGTGGTCGGGCACCGGCTGCGCGCTACGGACGAACTTCTCCGCACGCGCGTCTCACGCAATCCGAATCTGGAAGAAGATGAAAGATTGACCTTTGGAGAGCGCATCGCCGACAAGGTCGCCAGCTTCGGCGGATCGTGGACCTTCATCATCATCTTTGGCGTGGTCCTGGCGATCTGGGTGATCCTGAACTCGAGCGCGCTGCTGGCCAAACACTTTGATCCATATCCCTATATCCTGCTGAATCTTTTTCTATCGATGATTGCTTCCGTTCAGGCGCCGGTGATCATGATGTCGCAGAATCGCCTGTCATCAAAAGATCGCCTCAAGTCTGACCTGGATTACGAGGTAAACCTCAAGGCTGAGCTTGAAGTCGCGCATCTGCACCGCAAGGTGGACCACATTTATGAGCGTCTGGAAGAACACTGGGCGAAGCTGGAGCGCGACAATCGTACTCGCTGAGGTGGCGACGGCTGCATGAATCTTGACGACACCATTGTCGCCATTGCCACGCCACCGGGATGCGGCGGCATTGGGGTCGTCCGGCTTGCCGGTCCGGAAGCGCTGCGGCTTGCCGGCTTGCTCCTGCGCCTGAAGCACGAACTTGCCGCTGGGCGCGCCATCTTTGGCGAGGTTGTCGATCCTGCTTCTGGTGAGCGCATTGATGAAGCCGTGGTGACTTTCTTTGCCAAGCCTCATTCCTATACCGCGGACGATGTAGTGGAGATCTCGGCGCACGGCTCTCCCGTGGTGCTACGGCATATCGTGGAGCTTGCCACCGCCGGGGGCGCGCGGCTGGCCGAGCCCGGAGAGTTCACCATGCGGGCCTTCCTCAACGGCCGCATCGATCTCACACAGGCAGAAGCGGTGCGCGACCTGATTGAATCGCAGACCTTGTTTCAGGCCAAAGTCGCAGCCCAGCAGCTTGAGGGCGCGTTATCAAAACGCCTTCAGCCCATCAAGCGCAAGCTGGTGGAGCTGGTCGCGGTGATGGAAGCGGGAATCGATTTTGCTGAAGATGATGTTGCCGTGCTCCCGGCGGCGGAAATTCTCTCGCGTATTTCCGGTATACAGGCCCCGCTGGAACAGCTGCGTGCTTCGTTTGCCTACGGCAAGATTGTGCATGATGGCCTTACCCTGGCGATTGTGGGCCGCCCGAATGTGGGCAAATCAAGCCTGTTCAATCGTCTGGTGGAGCGCGAACGCGCCATTGTGACCGCCACGCCCGGCACTACCCGCGATTTAGTCACCGAAACCGTTGCTCTGGGGGGAATACCGATCAGGCTGGTGGATACCGCCGGCTTCCGCCACTCCACCGACGAGGCTGAGAGCATCGGCATCCGCAAGTCTTATGAAGCACTGAGCGAGGCAGACCTGGTGCTGGTGGTACTGGACAGCACACAGGCAATCTCCGCTGAAGACAAGGAACTCATGCAGGTCTGCGCCAGCGGTCGCGGGCTGGCCGTGGCCAACAAGACCGATCTCGCGCCCGGCGGCATGCACGCATTCGATGACGTCAAATCATTCAAGACCTCAGCCGTTACCGGCGAAGGTATTGACGCGCTTCGTCAGGCCATTTTGGAACGGGTTTCCGGCCACTCCGGTGGCGGCGAACAGGAAACAGGTTTCCTCACCAGCATCCGCCATCAGCGCCTGGTGGAGGAATCGCTCAACTGCCTTGATGCCGCCACGAACGCCGTGAAACGCAGCATTCCGCACGAGATGATCATGCTGGATCTCTACGGCGCGCTGCGTCCCCTCGATGCCATTACCGGCGAGACCACCACAGACGACATTCTGAACCTGATCTTCAGCAGTTTTTGCATTGGCAAATAGCACTGCCTGCTTTTATTCGTACGCCAGCGCCTGAATCGGGTCCTGCCGCGCGGCCAGCATTCCGGGATAGAGTGCGCCTAAAATGGCCGCACCCATGGCAATCGCGCACGCGATTGGCCACCATGACGGCACAATCGCCTGCGGCAATGATGCCGGCACAAGCTCGGCCAGCAGCCAGCGGCTCAAAAAGCTAAACCCGATGCCCAGAATGCTTCCGCCCAGGCCAAGGAACAAGGCTTCCATCAGGATGATTTTCAGTATCAGCACTTTTGAAGCGCCCAAGGATTTCAAGATGCCGATATCGCGGGTTCGTTGCTGCACCGCCATATACATGGAGAGCGAGGCTACCGCCGCGCCAATCAAGACAGCCACTCCAATGATGACGTTCAGCAGTGGCCGCAGGAACGGTACGTTGTCCACTGAGGTCAGCGAAACCAGCTCTTCCATCCCATACACCTTGTAGCCGGGCAGCAGCTCTTCAACTTCTGCAATCACGGCGTTTGTGTTCGCAGGATCGTCCAGCTTCAGGTAGATCTGCGCGACCTTGCCGTTGGTTGCGTCCAGCTCCTGCACCACGGAAATCGGCAGAAAGATGTGTGCCAGCTTTCCCGGTTCCACAATGCCGGCAACAGTCCAGTTGCGATTCAACAGCTTGACTCTGCTCCCGGCATGAGCGTGTGCCTGCTGCGCATAGTAGGTGTCAAGCAGGATGTCATCGGGCTTTTCCAGACCATGACCTTCGCGGAAAACAAATTTCCCGCTGATGCGCTCAAACGCCGGCACATCGATGCCGGCCACGGTGGTCCATCCGGAAACAAGATGTCCGGCCACTCCAGTGGCGGAGTTGACATGCGGCAGCTGGCCCAGGCGGTCCACCAGTTTTTGTGACATGTTGGAGAGCGCCATGGAGCTGGGATCGGATGAGCGCACGATAATGTCCGCGCCGATGCCCCGGGTTCGCCGCGACGAATCGTCGACAAACCCACGGCTCAAACCGACCAGCGTCAGCATGAGCGTAACCGGCACGGCAATGAGCAAGATGCTCAGCAGTGTCCGCACGGGTCGCTGGGTAAGGTTGGAAGCAACCAGCCTGGTAATCACCTACTCAGCATAACAAAGCTGCTGTTTTTACTGAGTCTGGACGGCAATACTCAGTATTCCTTGAATCTCGCTGGGATCATCTCTGCCCTTCTCGAAAGTAATGCCGGGCATCTTGGCATAGGTGTTGGCCAGGCGCAGCTCTTTTACCTCAAAGAAGCGAGTCCCGTCGCGACCGATGCGTTCGTCATAGGTAATGCCGGTCAGATAGTAAGGATGGCCTCGCCATAGCAGAAGCGTCAGCTGTTGCAACTTCAGGCCGGCAATCACGGCGTCCACATCTACAGGCGGCCCCGGTACAAAATGGACTTCCAGACGCACGTGGCGGCCATCATCCAGGACAAATTCTTTATTCACCACCAGGCTAAGAGCCTCAATGGAGGGCGCGGGGTCCACGCAGAGTTCGCCGCCGTTGAGGCGCATCACCCAGAAGCTCTGGTCGAGATTGACGTTCTGGCGTTGCAGCAAGGTCTCTACGCCGGCAGCCATGGCCCAGTTCTCACAGTTCTGCCTGGCAGTTGTCATCTTTGTTCCGGCCGCGATATCTACAGTCTGGTCCGGCTTGAGGTAAAACGACTGCTGCTGCTTCTTGTCCGCTGCATGAGCGACGAGCGCGAACGCAAAGACGGCCGCGCCGAAGAGAAAGATCGCGGATTGGGAAACGCCCCGCATATTCAAGCCAAGTTTAATCCTGATTTTGCTGCGCCAGCAGCTGAGGTTTGCTGAAGGTTCTTACTTTGCCAACGCAGCCATGGCTTTGCGGAAAAGGCCGTCGAAGCTCTCACCCGAGACGTTGCCCAGCCGTGCCAGCGCTTTTTCCGCCAGCGGCCGCTGGTAACCGAGGTTGACCAGCGCGGAAATAACGTCTTCTTCCACCGGCGATGCGGCGGGAGCCGCTTCAGCCGGAACGCCAAACGCATCGAGCTTGTCCCGCAGCTCCAGCACCATGCGCTCGGCTGTCTTTTTGCCGATGCCGGGAATCCGCGTGAGCGCGCCCACATTGTTTCCCTTGATGGCTGCAACCATGCTCTCGGCGGGCATACCGCTCAGGATGGTGATGGCCAGCTTGGGCCCGATGCCGCTCACGCTCAGCAATCGCTCAAAAAGCTGCTTATCCTGCGCGCGCAAAAAGCCGAACAATGCCAGCGCGTCTTCCCGCACATGAGTGTGAATGAAAAAAGCTACTTCAGCGTTCAACGCCGGCAGATCGGAAAATGTAGGAACGCTGATGGTCACGTCATAGCCAACGCCCGCCGCTTCCACAATGGCCTGGTTCGGATGCTTCGATATCAGCTTGCCGCGGAGGTGAGCTATCATGCGCGTCTATTGTAAACGGGCAGACTCAATGCGTTTTGCACGAAGGACTGGCCTGATATCGTGTTCGGCGCCCCGATCAACCGCGATATGCAAATCTGTCAGCTCCTGCGTTTGTAGAAAATATTGAACTGGAATCCCGGATTGGGTGGAAACAGCTCCGCGACCTTCTTCAGCCGTTCCGCCAGAGCGGAAGGCGCCAGCAGCGGATAGTCGCGCTCCCGCAGCTCGTAGTAGTCCACGTCCAGGCACAAAGAGAGCAGGTAGATGGCAATGGCATCTGAAAATGCCGCGTCCAGATACTCTGACTTGGCCTTCTCGTCCACGCGTCCGAGGCCCGGGGCCTGTGCCTGCTTGCGGAATTCATGCGCATCCAGGCTGGTCTCACCGCGCACGTTATTGGTGGCCTGCGACCACACCACCTCGGCAAACCCGGGCGAGATGCCGGCCTTCTCCACAAACGCGTGGCCGACGTTGATATAGAACTCAAAGGCGATGGCAAAGCGCTCTTCCAGGAGCCGGGTAGAGATAAAGACGCACTGCGAGGTCCCCGAATCAATGTTGCGATGGCACAGCGCGCCCTCGGGCGGGGGGCCATCAAACCGTTCTGCCACCAGGGTTTTGTCGCCGTCGCCGATGGTGATAGGCACAAAGTAAAAGGCCTTGCGATCGAGCGCCGCGGCAATAGCACGGGGCACGGCGCCGATGATCCGCTCCAGATCGTCCGTCGGCAGCATGACCTCGCCTGACGTGGTATAGCAGATGCCGTTGGGCGCCTGATTCACTCGGGCGTCGCGGATGATCTCCTGGGCGCTGCGCAGCTGCGCATTGAGTACCTGGCTCACGGTATTATTCTAACGTACCCTTCATTTTTGGCGGCCATTATGCGTTTTGTCAGGAAATTCTTTCTCAGCGCCGGGATCGGGCTGATCAGCGGCGTTATTACCTTCTTTCTTTCAGTGGCGTTCCTCTGCATTGTCCTGTTGATCATCAGGGCTGCAACCCATACTCCTCCAGATATGACCCTCGCGTACCGAGCCGCAATCCCAGTTGCCGTGCTCGGCGCCATCTGCGGATTCACCATTACCCTGGTTCGCACGCTCCGATCTCGGGCTGCCTAAGGCGGCGGCGTCTGCTAAACAAATCTTCACAACACGCAGTTTGACCCCGCCCGGCAGGGCATATAGACTTTTCTGCCCACAGTCATCTCATCCCAACCAAGGAGAACCAATGCCCATCGTAAAGCGCCTGATCTCGTGTTTCGCAATCCTCTTTCTGGCCGCCGCACTGCATAGCAGCGCCCAGGAAAAGGTGGATCTGGAGATGATTGGCAAGATCCGCTACGAAGGCTTCCACAACTCCAAAATCATGGAAATTGCCAGCGGACTGATGGACCAGATTGGCCCCCGCCTGACGGGATCGCCCAACATGAAACGCGCCAACGATTGGACCCGCGACAAGCTGAAGGAGTTTGGCCTGGCCAACTCGCATCTGGAGCCCTGGGAGCCTTTCGGCCGCGGCTGGGCCAATGAATACGTCAACGTGCGCATGACTTCTCCTGATATCGCCACGCTGATCGCATACTCCAAGGCGTGGACGCCGGGCACTAACGGCACAGTGCGCGGCCAGGTGGTGCGGGTGAATATCCGCACGCCGCAGGATCTGGCGAAATATCGGGGCAAGCTGGCGGGCAAGATCGTGCTGGTCGGCGACGACCCCGAGGTCAAACCTTCAGTGGAACCGCTTTCCGAGCGCTGGAACGAAAAGTCTCTGGCCGATATCGGGAATTACCAGATTCCCAGTGAGCGCGTGAACCCTTTGTTTCGCGAGTTTGCCCAGCGTGCCCGTTTTGCCCGCACCTTGAACAAGTTCTTTGACGACGAGAAAGTCCTGGCCATCATTGACCATAGCCGCGGCGCAATTGGCGGCGGCACCGTGTTCGTCCAGCAGGGCGGCTCTTACAAAGTCGGATTAACTGTGGGAACTCCGCAGATCACGCTGGCCACCGAGCACTGGACTCGCATCGCCCGCATCCTGGCGGCGAAAAAAGATGTCGAGCTGGAACTTAACGTAAAGAATGATTTCTATGACGGCCCGGAATCAATGACCCAGAACGACACCATCGCGGAGATCCCCGGTACCGACAAAAAAGATGAAGTGGTGATGCTTGGCGCTCACCTTGACTCCTGGCACACAGGCACCGGCGCCACCGATAACGGAGCAGGCACTATCGTGATGATGGAAGCCGTACGCATTCTCAAGGCGCTCGATATCAAGCCGCGCCGCACTATCCGCATCGGCCTGTGGAGCGGTGAAGAAGAAGGCCTGCTGGGATCGGAATGGTATGTGGCGCATCATTTCGGTTCGCGGCCGGAGTCGAAGGACCCGGAGCGTAAGGGTGATCCCTCCGTGCGGCGCAGAGAAAACGGGCCTATGAGCATCAAGCCGGAACAGGCAAAAGTCTCAGTGTATTTCAACGTCGATAATGGCTCGGGCAAGATTCGCGGCGTGTATTTGCAGGAGAACGCTTCGGTTGAGCCGATTTTCGAAGCCTGGATGAAGCCTTTCCACGATCTTGGCATGGACACGGTGACCATGCGCAACACCGGCGGCACCGATCACCTGTCGTTCGACGCGGTCGGCATCCCGGGATTCCAGTTCATCCAGGACCCGCTGGAGTACGACACGCGCACGCACCACTCCAACATGGACGTTTACGATCGTCTGCAACCGGAAGACCTGAAGCAGATGGCGGTGATCGTGGCGTCGTTTGTATATATGGCGGCGCAGCGCGATCAGATGTTCCCGCGCAAGCCAATCGAGAAAGAGTTGCCGCCAACGCCGCCCGCGGAAGACGACGAAAACGCCGCCCCGGCCTCGCCGGTGACGAACCCCGCCGTGGCGGACCGTCCACAGCAGCCTCGCCCGGCCGACCAGCGCCCGCCGCAGGCGCAACCCAGTCCGACTCCAAAACCGTAATAGCCGTTTTCAAAAATACATGGTTTAGACCAGGGCATCGCCACCAGCGATGCCCTGATATGCTTAATGGCCGCTTTGGGCCTGAGCTCGGGCGTGATTCGCGGCACACTTTGCTTCGTCCCTGGACTGGCTTCACTCACAAACTAAAAAATCATCTCCGGGCGCGATCGCAGAATCAATAGGGAGGTAACCCAACTTCTCCCTCTGAGGTGCGCGTATGCAGCTCAAGCCCTTCCTTCTCGATGCCTGGCTCGATCAGTACGAACACGACATAGAATTCAACCTGGCTGCTAGCACCGGGCCGACCTGGACGGTAAACGACATCCTGGCCCTTGCCGACGAGGCAACGCGCCATCGCTTCCTGAACCACAACCTGGTTTACAGCCGTCCCGCCGGCGCAGACAGTTTGCGTGAGGCGATTGCTGAAATGCAGAATGTCCCGGTAGAGTCTGTCCAGATCGTGACCGGCGCCTCTGAGGCGCTTGTGGCCCTGATGTGGCTGGCCGCCGAGCCCGGCGCCAATGTAATCATCCCGCAGCCGGGATACCCGACCTTCTCGGCGCTTCCGGAATCTCTTGGCCTGGAAGCCCGCTTCTACGGGGTTCGCCGCGAGAACGGTTTCCGCATCGATCCTGACGAGATCAAGCGGCTTGCCGACTCGAAAACCAAGCTTATCCTGGTCAACAGTCCGCACAACCCAACGGGAGCAACCATCGGCGACGCCGAGATGGAAGCGCTGCACGAGTTCACTGCCCAGCGCGGCATCCAGTTGGTGAGCGACGAGGTCTATCATCCCATTTATCACGGAAGGCAAACGAAATCAGCGGCGCGCCTGCCGCACGCTACCGTCATCTCTGACCTGTCGAAGGCATTTTCCATTGCCGGGGTGCGCACGGGATGGATGATTGAGCATGATGCACAGCGCCGCCAGCAATACTGGAACGCGCGCGCTTACTTCTCCATCAGTAACACCACTACGGGAGAAATTCTCTCAGAAATCGCAATCCGCCAACGTGACGCTGTGCTCGGCAAGGCCAGGGAAGCCGCCACCCGGAACCTCAAACTCCTGGAGCGTTTTATGGCGGACCATCGCGACGTACTGGGCTGGATTCCGCCGCAAGGCGGCATGACCGCATTCCCATGGCTGGTAAACGGAGAGAACGACCGCCGCTTCTGCCAGGCCGCTACCGAGCATGGAATCCTGCTGGCTCCGGGCGATTGCTTCGATGCGCCCTCGCATTTCCGCCTGGGCTTTGCCGCTGCTGGAGATAATTTCTCCAAGGCGCTTGACCGCTTCGCAACATTCGTAAAGAGCTGGTCGGAGAAGTTGGTTACGGCCTGAACGAAACCTGGAGCGGTTGGATTGAAATGTACTGAGTAGAGTAGAGATGGATGCTGCCAAAGAGTAGACGCCGGAGCGAAAACCCCGGTATTGATTTATCCTTGGAAAAGCATCCTCTTTTTGTGCGCAAAAACTGCCATACTTACATTCAGTGAATCTCCTCGATAAGCTCAACCCTCAGCAACGCGAAGCGGTAGAAGCCGTTGACGGCCCGGTCCTGATCCTGGCCGGCGCGGGTAGCGGCAAGACCCGCGTGATCACCTATCGCATTGTGCATCTCATTGAGGATAAAGGAGTTGAGCCGGATTCCATTCTGGCCGTGACGTTCACCAACAAGGCTGCTGCGGAGATGGCGGAGCGCGTTGGCGACCTGCTGGGCGGCCGCACGTTGCGCAAGCCGCTGATCGCCACCTTCCACTCTTTTTGCGTGCGCGTTTTGCGCCGCGATATTGAGGCCATGAAGATTGGCGGCGCGGGCTACAAGAAAGATTTTGCCATCTATGACGAGTCTGACCAGCAGGCCGTGGTCAAGTCAGTAATGCGCCGGCTGGGGCTGGACGACAAGCAGCTCAAGCCCAGCGCGGTGCTCTCGCGCATTTCGTGGGCCAAGAACCATATGCTCGACCCGCAGGAGATGTACCTGCAATCGGCCGACCCGATAACCGAGAAGGTCGCGCATATCTTTGAGGAATACCGCAAGGATCTGCGCAAATCCAACGCATTGGATTTTGATGACCTGTTGCTGGAGACCGTTCGACTGCTCAAGTCGTCTGCGGAAGTGCGCGAGCGCTACCAGCGCCGCTATGAATATCTGCTGATCGATGAATATCAGGACACCAACCGGCCGCAGTACGAGTTGATCAAGCTGCTGGCGGGCAAGCGGCATAACGTCTGCGTGGTGGGCGATGAAGACCAGTCAATCTATTCCTGGCGCGGAGCGGACATAAGAAACATCCTGGAATTCGAGCAGGACTTTCCCGAGGCCCGCATTATCCGCCTGGAGCAGAACTACCGCTCCACGCAGGCGATTCTGGAGGCCGCGTCGGCTGTGGTTTCCAACAACCTGAAGCGCAAAGGCAAGACGCTGTGGACGGCGCGCCAGGGCGGAAACAGAATTGGTTATTACGAAGCGCCCGACGGGGAGAACGAATCGCTCTTCGCCGCGGATTACATCTCACGCTATCTGAAAAAGATGCGGGAAGAAGGCGCGGAAAACGTGCGCGTGGCGGTGCTGTACCGGCTGAATTCGCAGTCGCGGCTGATTGAAGAGGCCATGCGTCGTTACCAGCTTCCCTACCAGGTGGTTGGAGGATTCTCCTTTTACGAGCGCGCGGAAATCAAGGACATGATCAGCTATCTCAAGCTGATCAATAACCCTCAGGATTCCATCGCGCTGCTGCGGGTGATCAACACACCGGCGCGCGGGATCGGCAAATCGACGGTGGAAACGCTGGAGCGGCTGTCGCTGGAGACCGGGATGTCTCTAGGATCTGCGGTGAGCGAGGCCATTGACCGCAAGCTGCTGCCGCAGAGGGCCTGTGCCGCGTTGAAAGGCTTCAAGGAGCTGATTGATGATGCCCGCGCCATGCTGCTGGGAACTTTCGGCGAGCGCGTGGCGGAAACGGCAGAAGCCAGCGAGCCGGTTGCGGAGCCACCCTCTGAGGTGCAGGAGGCTGACACTTCCTTCGACCCGGTTGAGCTGGGCGAGAACATCAGCTTTGATTTCGGAGCGTTTGACGAGACGGAAACAGAAGCCTCTGGCGCTTCAGATCAAGCTGGAGCCGCAGCAGGTGACCAGCCAGCCGCCGAACCTATCGAAGGTTTTCGCGCGCCCGGTGGGCCAGCCAGCATTCCGGAAATCCTCAAATTCCTGATTGATCGCACCGGATACATCAAGCAGCTGGAGACAGAGGCCACGCCGGATTCACTGGCCCGCATCGACAACCTGCGTGAATTGGTAAACGCGGCCATGGATTCCCGCGACCGCGGCGAGACTCTGGCAGAGTTTCTGGACCACGCCGCGCTGGTCAGTGACGTGGACACTTACGATCCCCGGGGCACCGTGACCCTGATGACGCTGCACTCGGCCAAAGGATTGGAGTTCAGCCTGGTGTTTCTGATCGGGCTGGAAGAAGGGCTGTTCCCTCATTCGCGGGCCTTCAACGACCCGGACCAGATGGAAGAAGAGCGCCGTCTTTGCTACGTGGGCATAACCCGCGCCATGGACAGCCTGGTGTTGAGCAGTGCTCGTTATCGCCGGCGCTACGGCACGGATATGCCGGACGCGACCGTGCCATCCCGCTTTCTGGAGGAAGTACCCCCACAATTGCTGGAAGAGCTGGGC
>DASTPO010000416.1:0-5194 GCA_035762225.1 Candidatus Angelobacter sp. | reverse complement strand
TACATTTCGCGTAGAACCGGGCAAAAGAGTGAGCGCTTCCCTATCAGATTCTGCCAAAGAGCCAAACAATTCATTAATGCTATAGAATGCTGACATTCTAATCATCTTGTAAGAGTTCGCCGTGAACGACCAAGTGGTGCGCTAATCGAGAGTGCAGGGATGTCTGAACCCAAACCTACTTTTGCCGATGGTAGCAACCCGACAAGACCGAAAGATGTTCCATTGGACGCCAATGCCGTCCCCTCCACGCCGGCCCAAGCGGTCATTATCGTTGACCCTCTCGGGCGCCTGCTTTTCTTCAATCCGGCGGCGGAGCGGATATTCGCTACCGCGCTGGGGGCAAGGATCGGTGAGCCATGGCAGCCGCAGGGCTTGTACCTGCCCGACCAATCCACGGTTTGCGCGGAGAAAGACTTGCCGCTCAGCCGGGCTTTACGCGGAGAAACGACTGAAACCACAGAGCTGTTCGTCCAGGCAGATGGCGGAAAGCGGGTAAGCTTCAGCGCGCGGCCATTTCTTGACGCGCAAGGCTCGCCGTTGGGCGCAATCCTAATCGGAGAAGAAATATCGTCCTCCAGGAAACCGAGAGACTTTGCGCAGCATGAATCGAGAGTTGATACGCGTTTTCGCCGGCTTCTGGAAGCCGCGCCGGACGCGATTCTGGAGGTTGATTCCAACGGGCGAATCGTGCTGATCAACCAGACTGCCGAAAAAATGTTTGGCTACAGCCGCGAAGAGCTGATGGGGCTGAGCGTGGAAACGCTGGTGCCGGCAGCCATGCGCGCGCACCACGTGAAAGACCGTTCGGTGTACACCGCACACCCGCAGATGCGCCCGATGGGTTCTGGACTGGAACTGCATGCGCAAAGAAGAGACGGGTCGCTCTTTCCGGTGGAAATCAGCCTGAGCCCGAACCGTGCGGAGCAAGGCCTGAGTGTTATCGCCCTGGTGCGTGATATCAGCGCGCGCAAGCAGGTTGAAGACAGGCTTCGCGCCATCCAGGAACAACACACAGCCGAACTGGCCGGCAAGAACCAGTTGCTGGAGGCGCGCAATCTGGATGTGGAACGAGCCAACCGGTTGAAGAGCGAATTCCTGGCCAGCATGAGCCACGAACTGCGGACGCCGTTGCATACCATTATCGGATTTTCCGAGCTGCTCACCGAAGAACTGGAAGGCCCGCTCAACGACAAACAGAAACGTTTCCTGGGACACATACTGCAGGATTCGCGGCACCTGCTTCAGTTGATCAATGAAATCCTGGATATCAGCAAGATCGAAGCCGGCAGGCTGGAGCTGGACAAAGAGCAGATCGACTTTGCCGGCTGTCTGGACGAAGTGATTGCGGGCATTCAGCAGCAGGCGGCCGCCAAGAACATTGCCATCGACGTTAATAATGATTTTCATGCGAGCCTGTTCGCCGACCGGCTCAGGGTAAAGGAGATTCTTTATAATCTCCTGAGCAACGCAATCAAATTCACCCCGGATGCCGGCAGGGTGTGGGTGGAGACCGTCGTCAAAAGCCATTGGCTGCAAATAACGGTCGGTGACAGCGGGGTCGGCGTCGACGAAAAAGAGCACCAGAGCATTTTCGAAAATTTCTATCAGGTTGGCAGCACGACGAAAGGAACGCGTGAAGGAACAGGACTGGGTTTGCCCATCACCAGAAAACTTGTAGAACTGCACGGTGGGCAAATCCGGGTGGAAAGCCAGCCGGGAAAAGGAAGCCGTTTTACCATTACTTTGCCTCTGGCATGAAATCGCAAAAAATAAGCGCGGCTGCAGACAATCTTCCGCGCCAACGGTGCAATGAAGCGCATTCTTGTGGTGGAAGACAAAGCGACAAGCCGTGAGTTGCTGCGCACGGTGCTGGAGCAACAAGGTTACGCCGTGGAGGAAGCTCTTGACGGCGAGGACGCTCTCCGGCAGATCCGCGCGAACCCGCCTGATCTGGTGCTGCTCGACCTGCAAATTCCCGCGCGCGATGGTTACGATGTTGTCCGCGAAGTTCGCAGCGATCCCCGGTTGACAGCCATGCCCGTGGTCGCCGTAACCGCCAGCGCCATGCATGGCGATCGGGAAAAGGTGCTGGCCGCGGGTTTTACCGCTTACATCGCCAAGCCGGTATCTTTGGTGCAACTTCGGCATGAAGTAAACCAGCTGCTCAAATCCAACTCCGGCTCCTAAAACAGCCCGTATTTTTTCATTTTGTAGCGCAGCGCGTCACGGCCAATGCGCAACTGGCGTGCTGCCAGAGACTGGTTGCCGCCTGCCTGTGCCAATGCCTGCGTGAGCACCTGTTTTTCATGGTCGTCGAGCGACATGGTTTGCTCACCGTTTTCTTCCGGCTGCGGAGCCGCAAAGGGCTCGTTGCAGGCCTGGCCTGCATTGGCTGGCGAATTTTGCTGCAGGTTCGCCGGCAGATCGGCGATATCAATGGTCTCGCCCAGGGCCATCATGCAGGCATGGCCAATCACATTCTCGAGTTCGCGCACGTTGCCCGGCCAGGAATAGCGGTTCAATTGAATCTGGGCCCGCTGGGTAAACCCATGGATCTCCCGTCCATATTGTTTGGAGAACTTATCCACAAAATGACGGATCAACAGCGGCAGGTCTTCCATTCGTTCTGCCAGCGGCGGAACGTGGATCTCCACCATCGACAGCCGATAAAAAAGGTCTTCACGGAACGTCTTTTCCGCGATCGCCTTACGCAAGTCCTTGTTGGTGGCGGCCACCACTCTTACTTCAATATGCTGCGGGGTCAATGACCCCACGCGCTGTACTTCCTGGTTCTGCAGGACACGCAGCAGCTTGGCCTGGGTATTGAGCGGCATATCGCCGATTTCATCCAGGAACAGCGTCCCGCCGTTAGCGTGTTCAAAAAGGCCGGCTTTGTCGCGATCGGCGCCGGTAAATGCGCCGCGCACGTGGCCAAAGAGTTCGCTTTCAAACAGCGTCTCCACCACCGCGGAGCAGTTCAGCACCACAAATTTCCCTTTTCCCGGACTCAGCTTGTGCAACGCCTGGGCTACAAGGTCTTTGCCGGTGCCGGTCTCGCCGGTGACCAGCACGGTGCGAAAATGCGGAGCGATTCTGCGTATGCGTGAGAAGACCTGCCACATCTGCGGGCTGCGCCCCACCAGCCCCTCAAACTGGGCAGACTCCCGCAGGTCGTCGTCAACCTTCAATATCTGCTGGCGTTGCAGCGCAGTATCGATCAAACGGCCAACCCGGTCGCGCAGCACGGCCAGGGCAATCGGCTTGTTCAGGTAGTCGGCAGCGCCTTTGCGGATCGCTTCCACCGCGGTATCTGTCGTGTAATGCGCCGTCATCAGTATGACGTCGATCGCCGGATCAAATTCGTTGACCCGTTGCAGTACTTCCAGACCAGTGATCCCCGGCATGACCAGATCGGTCATCACAATCTGTGGACGATGGGTGAAGACCAGGTCCAGGCCCTCCTCCGGGTCCGACGCAGAAAGGATCTCCACGCCGTCACGGCTCAACGCGGCCTGCAAAAATTCCAGACTGCGAGGGTTATCATCGATAATGACCAGAGTCACAGGATTGCGTGCGCGGCTCATTTGTCTTGTGGATTGGGTCTCAGCTGAAACCAAGGAGATTTTATTAACCGTCTCCTTCCCCGCTTCTCTTCCCCCGCCTCGTTTTCTCTGCAAGATCATCACCAAATTCGTTTGCTGATTTTAAAGGAGATTGGAGCCTCCTAATGCGCCAATTCACGCAGGTGCTGGGTGGCCTCTGCGTTACCAGACCCAAAATTGCGGCTTTGCCTCACCCTTGCCCATTAAAAATCAACAGCTTGCATTTGGCCCACTGTTTGCTTTTCCAGGTACCGAGACAGGAACGAGCCCCGAAAACTGGTGAGGAGCAACAAAAATGCAACTCTCGACAAACACGACATTTCAATCCCACGTACCGATGAATCCCGTCACCCCATACAGCGGACCATTTTCCAAACTTACAGGTGACGCGCAACGGCGGTTTGAGACCATGTGCATCGAGAAAACCTTCACTCGCGGCGAATCCATCTTCGTCGAAGGCCAGATGCCCCAAGCCATCTTTATTCTGTGCAGCGGTCGCGTAAAAATCTCCGTGACCTCGCGCGACGGCAAAACCATGATCCTGCGCATTGCTGAAGCAGGAGACGTGCTCGGGCTCAGTGCTGCCTTGAATGCCACGGAAAATGAAGTAACAGCTGAAGCCGTCGATTTCTGCCGCGTCCGCGCCATTCGCTCCCGTGATTTTGTCGACTTCCTCAGCCACTGTCCCGCTGCCGCCATGGAAGCTACGCAATGCCTGCTGCAGGAACACCGGCATATGTTTAAAGACGTTTGCCGCCTCGGCTTACCCGCAACCGTTGCCGGAAGGCTTGCCAATCTGCTCCTGGACTGGCGTGAACGACGCGCCAATTCCTGCCAGGGCGAGCCCCGCCTCACCATGACTCTTACCCAGGAAGAAATTGCCGGCATGACCGGCACTTCCCGCGAAACCGTAAGCCGCGTTCTCCAACAGTTCCAGCGTGACAAGCTGATCTCCATCAAGGGCGCTTTCCTGACCATCCTGCAGCCGCAAACTCTTGAGCAACTCGCGATTTAAATCTCCGCTCCGCTTATCCTCCGGCTCTTTGCAGAGAACCTGCTGCAAAGAGCTTTTTTTCTTGGCTGAAATTTCACTTCACGCTGTTGGTGCCAGCGCTATGGTTCGCGTATGGCGCGCAATCATCAGGTCTTCATCGGTCTGCACCACACGGACCTTACAACGGCTGTTGGATTGGGAGATCACCTCGGCATTTTCGTCGTTCGCTCTGCGATCAAGCGTGATCCCAAGAAATTCAAGTCCGAGGCAGGTCCCCGCCCGCACCGCCGGCGAGTGTTCGCCGATTCCCCCGGTAAAAACCAAGGTGTCCAATCCACCCAGCACCGCGGCATAAGCGCCAATAAATTTTCTCGCCTGGTAGCAGAACATCTCCACCGCCAGCGCCGCCGCGGGATTGCTGGAGCGCTCGTCCAGCAGTTCCTTCATCTCACTAGTCCGCCCGGAGACGCCTTTAAGCCCCGCGTGACGGTTAAGCAGATCGTCCAGCTGATCTCTTGAATATCCTTGCTGCGAAAGATAAAGCAGCAGCCCGGGATCAAGATCGCCGCTGCGTGTGCCCATCATGAAGCCGCCCGTC
>DASTPO010000415.1:0-2565 GCA_035762225.1 Candidatus Angelobacter sp. | reverse complement strand
AGACGTGGCCGACGAGATTTGCGACGGCGCGCATGAGATGGGCTTGCCCGTGCACCTGGACGGCGCGCGCATCTTTAATGCCGCCACAGCCATGAAGAAACCGGTGGCGGAGATTGCCCGCAAGTTCGATTCGGTCATGTTTTGCCTGTCGAAAGGGCTGTGCGCGCCAGTGGGATCGATGCTGGTGGGCAGCAAAGCCTTCATCGACAAGGCTCGCGTCTTTCGCAAAGCTCTGGGCGGCGGCATGCGCCAGGCCGGCGTGCTGGCGGCGGCGGGTTTGATCGCCCTGGAGAAGATGCCGGCGCGCCTGCAGGAAGATCACGACAACGCGAAGCTGCTGGCTGAAGGCCTGGCGGAAATCAAAGGCATCAAGATCGATGCAAGAAAAGTACGGACGAACATTCTTGTATTCAGTATTACCGGGGCCGGCATGGATACCACCGAGTTCAGCCGCAACCTGGCAGCACAGAATGTCCTGGCGGCCGGAATCGATATGGAACAGATGCGCTTTGTGACTCACCACGACGTGAGCCGCGAAGACTGCGGGAAGGTATTAGAGGCTGTAAGGGCCGCCAGCTCTAAGTAAGGACCCTGTTGGGACTTCTCCAACAATGTACCTCCGCAACAGCATCTAACTACCGACCCGTTCCCCCGTCTAACTAATTCAGCAAGCGACTTATAATCAAAGCCGCAACTTTCTCTCATTTCCTTACGTATTGATCTCCATATCTTGCCGGAGGACTCAAACATGGAACTGCGCATCGAAAATCTTTCCAAACAATATCCCAACGGAACCAAAGCGCTGCAGGGCGTCTCCCTGACGATTCCGCTGGGCATGTTCGGGCTGCTCGGCCCGAATGGAGCAGGGAAATCAACCCTGATGCGCACGCTGGCGACCTTGCAGGAACCCGATGGCGGCCGCGCATCTTTGGGAGAGATCGACGTCCTGAAACAAAAGGACGAGTTGCGCAAGGTGCTGGGGTATCTCCCGCAGGAGTTTGGCCTCTACCCGAAAGTCACGGCCGAAGCGCTGCTGTCGCATTTTGCCGCGCTCAAGGGAATCGGCAACCCCGGGGAACGGCGCGATGCGGTTCACGCCTTGCTGAAGCAGACCAACCTGTATGAGCACCGCAACCAGGCGCTGGGAAGTTTTTCCGGAGGGATGAAGCAGCGCTTTGGCATTGCCCAGGCCCTGCTGGGGAATCCCCGGCTGATCATTGTGGACGAACCCACCGCGGGCCTCGATCCGGAAGAGCGGGTGCGCTTCCACAATCTGCTGAGCGCGATCGGCGAGAACATCATCGTGATTCTGTCCACCCACATTGTTTCCGATGTAAACGTTCTCTGCCGCAAGATGGCCATCATTCACCAGGGCCGCGTCATGGTTAGCGGCGATCCGGTGAGCCTGGTTCGTCAACTGGAAGGAATGGTGTGGCGCAAGTCAATTGAGGCTGCAGAGGTGGCTGCCTTCCGGGAACGGCATCAGGTGATCTCCATGCGGCTTTTTGGCGGTCGCACCATGGTCCATGTGTTCAGCCCGGCCCGGCCTGATGCCGGCTTTGAACCGGTTACGCCTGACCTTGAAGATCTCTACTTTGCCACCATCAAGGGCGCCGCATTCGCGCAGCCCGTCGAGGTGAACTAGTCATGGTGGGCACCATTGCAGCGTTCGAATTGCGCCAGCGCTTTCGCCGCATCTCCACTTACGTTTATTTCGTTGTCCTGTTCGGCCTTGCATTTTTCTTTCAACTCGTGGTCGGCGGAGCGTTCCCGTTTGCAAGTGTTGATTACGGGACAGGTGGCAGGGTATACGCCAACGCTCCTTATGCGCTGTTTGCCGTGATCGTCTACATCAGCACCTTTGGCGTGGTGATTACCGCAGCGCTGGCCGGCCAGGCCACCTATCAGGATGTTGACAGCAACTCCACCCAGTTCTTCTTCACCGCGCCTATCACCAAGTTCGACTACCTGGCAGGCCGGTTTCTGGGGTCGATCCTGGTGCAACTGGTGCTCTTTTCCTCGGTTGGCCTGGGCGCACTGGCAGCCACGCACACCCATTGGATGGACCCAACCCGGGTTGGCCCGGAACGGTGGTTCGCTTACATCGCGCCTTACTTTATTTTTGTCCTGCCCAACCTGCTCATCACCGGCGCCGCCTTCTTTGCCCTGGGCGCTCTGGCTCGCAGAATGCTGCCGGTTTACATCAGTGCAGTGCTTTTTCTGGTTGGCTACACGGTGGCCGGCATCCTTGCCGGTGATGTTACCAACTCCGTCATTGCTTCGCTGGTAGATCCTTTTGGCGGCAACCCAGTCGATTATGTGGTTCGCTACTGGACGCCTTTCCAGCGCAATACCCAGCTTATCCCGTTCACGGGATTGATCCTCATCAACCGGCTGATCTGGCTGGGAGTTGGGCTTGTTTTGATTGTATTCACCTATGCGCGATTCAAGATGGGACATGTGAACCAGGCCGGACGAAAGAAGCGGCGGCAAATTCTGGCCGATAGCGATGAGCCCGCTCCTGTCCAGGAGATTGTCGTGCCGGTCCTGCACCCGGCATTCTCT
>DASTPO010000414.1:0-4682 GCA_035762225.1 Candidatus Angelobacter sp. | reverse complement strand
GGACCGAAGAGATTCCCGCGCGGATGCTGACCAGTGCATGGCAAGACTTGTCTATGCGCGTCCTTAAGCTGTTGGTTCGTGAATCTTTGTTCGATGTAGAGCAGACGCGGGCTGAGACTGCTCCGGAAAGTGATGGTCTGTGGTTCCCTATGTGTGCTACGCCGCGCAGACTGGCGTTGGTAGTGCCGGGCGTGGCCGACACGCAGCCTGATGTGCAAGAACAATTAACGGGCCCAGCAACGAAAGTCGCATATAAGGACGGCCAGCCGACTCCGGCGGCGCATGCGTTCGCCAAGAAAGCCGGAGTTGATGTTTCCCAGTTGCAGAAGGTGACGACGCCGAAAGGCGAATACCTGACCGCGTCGGTAACAACCAAAGGCAAGCCGGCGGCGCAGATACTGGCGGAGCTGCTGCCCAAAGAGATCGCATCCATTTACTGGCCCAAGAATATGTACTGGCGCGCTGGCAAGCCCGAGCGGTTTGTGCGACCGGTGCGCTGGATTATGGCCCTGCTAGATGGCAAGGTCATTCCGCTGGAGTTCGCCGGAATTAAGGCCGGGAAGCATTCGCGCGGTCACCGCATTCTCGGACCGCAAGAGGTCACAATCGCATCGCCGTCGCAATACGAGGAAATTCTGAAAGGCGCGCATGTCATGGCCGTGAGCTCTGACCGCGAATACAAGATCCGCAAGGCGCTGGACGCCGCCACGCGGACTGTACCGGGCGCGCGGTGGCGGGAAGACGCCGAGTTATTGAAAACGGTGGTCAATCTGACGGAGTGGCCCTCGGCGATCCTGGGAAGCTTTGACAAGCAGTTTCTCTCCTTGCCGGAAGAAGTTCTGGTCACGGTGATGCGCGACCACCAGAAATATTTTGCCGTCGAAGACGCCGCAGGAAAGCTGGCGCCGCATTTTCTGGCGGTCCTGAATACGGATGGCGATCCAGACGGGTTGATCCGTCACGGCAATGAGCGTGTGCTGCGGGCGCGGTTCAATGACGCGCGTTTCTTCTGGGACACCGACCAGAAAACTCCGCTCGTGAATCGCGTGGAGATGCTGAAGGCGGTCACTTTCCAGAAAGACCTGGGCAGCTATTCAGCAAAGGCAGAGCGCACCGGCAAACTGGCGGGAAAGCTCTGTGACACGCTGGCTAAGTCAGGGTCAAAGCTTGATCGTGGCGCGGTGGAGCAGGCGGCACGGCTGGCCAAGACGGACCTGACAACGGAACTGGTCAAAGAGTTTACGGAATTGCAAGGCATCGTTGGCGGAGTGTATGCCAAGGCGCAGGGGCTGCCGCAGGCAGTGGCTGACGCAATTTACGACCAGTACAAACCTGAATCCACCGAAGACTCCGCGCCGCGAACACTGGAAGGAGCCGTGCTCTCCATCGCCGACAAGGCGGACAGCATTGCGGGAATGTTTGCGCTGGGCCTGGTGCCTTCAGGGTCAAAGGACCCGTTCGCTCTACGGCGTCAGGCGAACGGAATCGTGAAGACGATTGTCGAGCATAAGCTTCCGCTGAATATTGGGCACGTCATGGGGGACGCGCGCGATGGATACAAGGGAAATGATGCGGAAAAGAAATTTACGCTCAGCGGTGAAGCTTATGTCCGGGCGGTCACAGCATTCTTCCGCGAACGCCTGGAATTCTATCTTCGTGACGTGCTTGGGCTCGCCTATGACGTGGTGAACGCCACGCTGGCCGCCGGGGCTGATGATGCGGTGGATGCTGTAGCGCGCGCCAATGCCGTGGCAAGGGTGCGGCCATCGGCAGACTTCGAGTCAATCTCCGTGGCTTTCAAGCGCATGAAGAACATCCTACGGCAGGCGGTGGAGACAAATAAGACGATTGCTGATCCATTCGATCCCGCCGCATTGAAAGATGAAGAAGAGAAGAAGCTGGCCGCCGAGGTCCCGCAGGTCGCTCAGAAAGTAAGAGACTTGAGCGTCCGGCGCCAGTATGAGCCCGCTTTGCATGAAATCTCACGGCTGCGTCCCGCGATTGACGCTTTCTTCGATAAGGTCATGGTCATGGTCGAGGACGAAAAACTGCGCAGTCATCGGTTGGGATTGCTGCAAACGCTGGTGAATGAGTTCTCCAGCATTGCGGATTTTTCTGAGATTGTGACAGAGCGCAAATAATTTTCGTGCGGCCGCAGGCCTCCGGCTACTCCGTTTTCACGCTGCGTGCCAGGTCGGCAAAGACACCCAACATCGCATTCTTCCCCTGATCGAAAAACAATTTCCCACGGCAGGAAACTTCACGCACCAGTCCGTCGGGCAGGCGCAATCCAAACGCCAATGAGACCACTTTGGCTGGATGATTGTCAGAAAAAACCGTTTTGAGGAGCTTCTCCTCAGCCGGTCGGGCCAGCCTTGCGATGAGCCGCCGCAGGGGAAGCCGAGTCTCATTCCGCTCGAAGCCCAGCAGGACCGCCGCCTCCGGGGGAAGGAAGAAGCATTCAAGTCCCGGATCATATTCCCAGGGAACCATGCCACTTGCCAGGTAGGCGGTGGCGCGCCATTTTTCGTCCAGCCGAAGCTGCTCCTCCATATTCTTACGCTGGGTAATGTTGTGGCTGATGGTGGCGTAGGCCAGCGGATGGTTCCGTTTGTCTTTGATGGCGAAGACGGTATAGACCATCCATATGGGTTCGCCGGTTTTAAAGTGGCGAAAGCGGACCTCAACCTCGTTTTGTCCCCTTTTCAGCACAGCCGGGAAAAAAGTGGAATGAATAAACTCACGATCTTCAGGAAAAAACCACTCGTCCACCGGCGTGTTTTTTGCCTGTTGCAGGCTGTCCAGTCCAACCATCTCCATGCCGCGGCGATTGCAATAGACCGGCATAAAGTGAGCGTCACAAATCCCGACAAAGACGTTGAGATTTTCGATCATGGACAGCAACATGGCGTCGACTTTGACCGCAGACGACTTTCGCGTTGGCTTTTTACGGATAGAGCGTGCCTTTTTTTGTGTTGGCATGCGTATGAATTTTGCTGGTTTTTGCGGTCATCTTCAGTTACTGCCCCGCATTGTTGCACAGCATAAAAACCAATACGGCGAAAGTATGTGACGTAGATCACACGTTAGAAAATGCATAAGATTCGAAGAAAACGTGCTCTCTGATAGGACTAAGGGACTTCGGGGATTACCCTTCCGGTCTCAAACTTGTAAAATGGAGGGTACTAATTTCCCGGCCCAAAGCCAGATCAGCAATCATGGAGACCAGCCAATGAGCGTTACCCCACTTTCCAAACCTGAAGCCAAGACCGCGGCGGCGTCGCAGCAGGGAACCCAATATGTGTTTTTCTTTGGTGCCGGCAAAGCCGAAGGCAACGGCAAAATGAAGGACGAACTGGGTGGCAAAGGCGCCGGCCTGGCGGAGATGACCAATGCCGGTCTTCCGGTTCCCCCCGGATTCACTATCCAGACAGCCGGGTGCCGCGAATACATGAGGACGGCCAGAGTTTCGGACGTGCTTGAGCGCCAGACTGCCTCGGCGCTTGCCCGGCTGGAGGAGTTACAGAAGCAGAAGCTGGGTGCCGGGGAGAACCCGCTGCTGGTGAGCGTACGGTCAGGGGCAAAGTTTTCCATGCCGGGGATGATGGATACCATCCTGAACCTGGGACTGAATGATGAGAGCGTGCAGGCGCTGGCGCGCAAGAGCGGCAATGAACGGTTTGCTTACGACTCCTATCGTCGCCTGATCCAGATGTACGGCAACGTTGTGCTGGATATTCCCAAGAGTGAATTTGAAGAGGTCTTCGATGGCTTGAAGCATAAGCGCGGCGTCAAGATGGATACAGATCTTACAGCCGCCGACCTGAAAGAGGTCATCGCTGAATACAAGAAGGTGGTCCGCAAACATACTGGCAAGGACTTTCCGCAGAACCCGACGGAACAGCTGATAGGAGCGCGTGATGCGGTTTTCAGGTCATGGAACAACGATCGCGCGAAAGTTTATCGCCGCATCAATAACATTTCCGACGATCTGGGGACGGCCGTCAACGTCCAGGCGATGGTGTTCGGCAACCTGGGGGAGACCAGCGGAACGGGTGTGGGGTTCACCCGTAATCCAGCCAACGGCGACAAGGAATTTTACGGTGAATTTCTGATGAACGCCCAGGGTGAGGATGTGGTTGCCGGTATCCGCACGCCGGTCCACATCAGCGAGTTGCACAAACTCATGCCGCAGGTTTACGACCAGCTTCGTGACATTACTTCTCGGCTGGAAAAGCACTATCGTGACATGCAGGACTTTGAATTCACCATCCAGGAAGGCCGCCTGTACATGTTGCAAACCCGCAACGGCAAGCGGACCGGCCGCGCCGCCGTCCGGGTGGCGCTCGACATGGTGAAAGAAAATCTGATCAAGCCGGAAGAAGCTATCTTCCGAGTAGAACCCAACCAGCTGTATGACTTCCTGGTGCCCAGCCTCGACGAAAAAGGCGGCGACGTGCAGGTGATCGCCAAGGGGCTTCCGGCGTCGCCCGGAGCGGCGGTAGGCCGGATTGTCTTCACGGCCAATGATGCCGTGACCGCTGCTGCCGGCACGGGAGCGCAGAAAAATCCGGTCATCCTGGTGCGCGGCGAAACCACGCCAGAAGACATACATGGCATGGAAGTGGCCGCAGGCATTCTGACGTCGCGTGGCGGCATGACCAGCCACGCCGCCGTGGTCA
>DASTPO010000413.1:0-7909 GCA_035762225.1 Candidatus Angelobacter sp. | reverse complement strand
ACAGTGGCTGCTATCGCTATGGAAATGCTCGGAGAACAGGCTTTCGAATTCGATTGAAACATATGTACATGGTTCACAGGGACCTCTTGTTACGCTCGCGACTCCGGAAAAAATGAAATCAATCCAGCTTCCCACGATCTTTAACGTAGCCACATACTTTGTGGACCGCCACATGGCGGAGAAGCGCGCCCACAAGATTGCCTTTGAATGCGGCGATGACCGCGTAACTTATGGGCAGCTTTTTGAACGAGTGAACCGGCTGGGCAACGCGCTCAAGGAGCTGGGCGTGCGCCAGGAAGAGCGCGTCTGCATGCTGCTGCTGGATACACCGGAGTTTGCTTATTGTTTCTTCGGCGCGATCAAGATGGGCGCGATCCCCATTCCCACCAATACCCTGCTTAAGCCGCACGAGTATGAATATGTGCTGAACGACTCGCGGGCGCGTGTGCTGATTGTGAGCGAGTCGCTGCTGCCGCAGATCGAGGCCATCGGCAAAGAGAAGCTGCGCTACCTGAAGACGATTGTGGTTTTCGGGCAGGCGCCGGAAGGAACATTGTCACTCCAAAGGCTGCTGGATGAAAGCTCGCCGGAGCTGGAAGCCGAGCAGACCTGCAAGGATGACGCCGCGTTCTGGGTGTATTCATCGGGGAGCACCGGCTTTCCCAAGGGGTGCGTGCATCTGCACCACGACATGGTGGTATGCGCGGAGCTGTACGCGAAGAACGTTCTGGGCATCAGGGAGAACGACCGATTCTTCAGCGTGGCCAAGCTGTTCTTTGCCTATGGCATGGGCAATGGAATGTACTTCCCGCTGGCCGTGGGCGCGACCGGCATCCTGTGGCCGGGATCGCCTTCACCGCCGAACATTTATTCCATGATCGAAAGGCACAGGCCGACGCTGTTCTTCTCGGTGCCGTCAAACTATACGACGCTGCTTTCCTATCAGCGTGAAGGCGGGCCGGAGTTCGATTTATCGAGCGTGCGCTATGCGGTTTCAGCGGGCGAGGCGCTGCCGCCCACGCTGTACCATCGCTTCAAGGAACGCTTTAAGGTTGAGATACTGGACGCGATCGGCTCAACCGAGGCGCTGCATATGTTTATCGCCAACCGGCCGGGGGCGGCGCGGCCGGGATCGAGCGGGCAGGTGATACCAGGATATGAGGCGCGCATCGTGGATGAGAACGATCGTGACGTCGCCGACGGCGAGATTGGCAGCCTGCTGATCAAGGGCGACGCAGTGTGCGCCTGCTACTGGAACCAGCATGAAAAAACCAAGGAAACAATCCAGGGACATTGGGTGCGGACCGGCGACAAATACTATCGCGATCCTGACGGCTATTACTGGTACGTAGGCCGCAATGACGACATGATGAAAGTGAAAGGCATGTGGGTAAGCCCGGTGGAGATTGAAAGCGTGCTGCTGGAGCACCCGATGGTGCAGGAGGCGGCAGCGATCGGAAATCCGGACCGCAACCAGCTGGTAAAGCCGGCAGCCTACCTGGTGCTCAAGGACAGCGGGAACGGCACCGAGAAGGTGATTGAAGAGATACGCCAGCATGTGCTCTCCCGGCTGGCGCCCTATAAATGCCCACAGACTTTCTCTGTGGTAAATGAGCTGCCCAAGACCGCCACGGGCAAGATCCAGCGATACAAATTGCGCGACCAGGCAAAATAAATTCAGGACTTCCAGGAACCTTTCCAGTCTTACCGGCGTATATGAAAGCAAGGAGGCGTGTATGAAGAGACTCCTGTCTTTCCTGCTCGCTCTGTTTACGGCCATGGCGTGGGGGCAAACCAATCATGAGCGGCGCTATGAGCTGAAACCCGATCCTGACTGGCCGCTCAGCATTGAACTGAAATCGGGTGATTTTGAGATTGTTCCCAGCGCGTCCGACTGCATTGCGGTGGTCTATCAGCTGGACGGGCCGGAGGACCAGAGCAGGATCGAAGTGCAGATTGCCTCGGGGCACGGGCAGAATTCACTGAAAATTGCAGGCTCGAAGGCGAACTTCCACGCGGTGATTGAAATTCCGCGGAAGACCAACCTGAAGGTGCGCATGACCGCCGGCGAGCTGCACGTGGGCAACGTGGAAGGCAACAAAGACATTGAAATGGATGCCGGAAACCTGGAGTTGAGCCAGCTGCGCCCGCAGGACTACGCGCGAGCCGATTTTTCAGTGCGCATGGGCGATGTGGATGCGCCGATGTTCAAGACCGTGAAAGCGGGCTTGTGGCGGTCATTCCGCACGCAAGGGCCGGGCAAATACCGTCTGCATGCGCATATCGGATTTGGAGATTTGACGCTGCGAGGCAGCATGATTTGATGAATTTCAGGCCGCAGGCATCAACGCCTGCGCTATGCCTGGAGATTTCTCGTTCGCGCAAGGCTCGTTGGCTTTTGGAGGAACCAGCAAATCCGGGTTCCCAGGTGAAAATCACACAGCGGAAAGCAGCCGGTTCAAGCCTTCCTTGAAGTCCGGCTCCGGAGTGATCAGGCTGAGGACAAGGTAGCCATCGCTGGCAAAATCGTAAAAGTGGCCGGGGTGGACATAGACGTCGTGCTTTTCCAGTAAATCCAGGGCGAGATCTTCATCAGGACGCGTTGCCGGGACGCGCACCACGGCATACCATCCACCTTCAATTTCCAGCCGGCTTAGTTTCCGGGCGAGCGCAATCTGAGAATCCAGTTCGGCAAGATTGGCGCGAACGCGCGCCATAAGTTGCTGCTGGAAGCTGATGCGTTGTTGCAGCAGAGCGGGCGCAGCCAGCTGAATGGGCGCGTTCATGGAAAGATAGGTATCGGCCACCATCTCCAGGCGGGCCAGGGCTTCCCTTTTCAAGTCTTCCGGGCCGCTCACGGCGAGCCAGGAAAACTTCATCTGCGGCAGGCCGGAGATTTTTGACACGCCGCTCATGGTGAAGGTGAGCGCGCCGGTATTGGCGACAAAGCTTTCTCGCGGGCCCCCGGCGAGCGCGAAATCCAGAAAGACCTCATCAGCGACGATGGCCATCTGGCGGGCCGAGCAGATCTGGTTGAGCCGCGCAATCTCCTGCGCCCGGGTGTAATGGCCGGTGGGATTGTTGGGATGCACCACGATGATGCCGCGAGTTCGCGGCGTGACGGCCTGTTCGAGCGAGTGCAGGTCAATGTGCCAGCCATGATCATAGAAGAGCGGATAGCGGATGAGCTTGACGTCATTGACGTCAGCCAGGAAATCGAAGAGCGGATAGCTGGGAGTGGGGATCAGCAGCTCGTCGCCGGGATTGCACAACAGACGGAAGACATACGAGTACGCCTCGCTGGTGCTGACGGTCAGGAAGAGGTGGTCGGGAGAAACCTGGTCGCCGCGGCCAGCATAGTACGCGCTGACAGCGTGGCGGGCCGACTTGAGGCCGCGCGGATCTGGGTGATATTGCAGCGAAGCCGGAGTACAGAGCGCACGCGCAATGGCAGCCGCGTCATAACGGAAACCGCATTCGGTGGGATTGGAAGCCGTGAGATCGAGCAGTTTGCGGCCGCCGGCGCGATGGCGGTCAAGGGCCTGCGCGAGGCGATTGGGCTTGAGGTTCCAGTTTGTACGCGAGGCGAACATGAGTGTTTGAATTGACCAGCTGAAATGCGCGGGCTGTCAGCGAGCAGGCAGATGCTTCACCTTTCCGTGGAAATGATAATCGCGTAAACCGTCAATGCCTGTCCAGGCGGAATGATAGGCGGTATAAGGATCGTCAGGGCCGCCGGCCCAGGAGCCATCGTCATTTTGCGAAGCCAGGAGAAATTCAATTCCCTTGCGCACCTGAGGGTCGCGCTCAAACCCGGCTGATTTCAGGCAATCGAGAGCCTCACCAACCATCTCAGGATTCTCGTCGTCAATGGCGTCGGCCAGCTTGCCGCGCAGGAAAGCGATTTCATCGGGAAGCAGGGTGACGGAGATCCGGCGCTCGTTATAGCGGTTCAAGGTGTAGATGAGGTGGGTGGCGGCATAGAAGGCGTCAAAGTCGGTGTCGCCTTCATGGCCGGCAAAAGGACGGAGCTGAGGAAGCCACTGGGCTACGTCGTGGTAGTGCGCTCCCAGAAAGATGCCGTAGGCATCGCCGAAGTAGGTGGTGATGAGGCCTTCGCACCAGAGATCGTAGCGCGTGGGATCGTCAAGACGAGGGCCGCGGGCCGGATCGAATCCAAAGAAGTCTTTGGCGGAGAATTTCCGGGCTGCGTCACGCAGCTCAGATTTGAACCGGGGATCGGGAACGCCGAGACGATCGGCGGAGTAAGCGCCGGAGACAAGGAGGAAGACGTCATTGGCGGTGGCTTTGGCGGGGACGTGTTGATGGGTCTTGCGCCAACGCAATGCCAATTCCCTTCCCATGCGGGCCGCGCTGGCGCTAAGAGTGCGGTCCGCGGCGGTGTGGGAGATGGTGTAAAAGCACCAGAGAATGTCGGCGCCGAAGCGCGCGACGCCGACGTCGTTAGAGGCGGTGCGCTGGAGAAACAAGAGAGCGCGATTGATGGCGGCATCGCGGGCGTCGGGCGGCGCGGCCAGTGATTGATTGGCCAGGCCGAATGCCGCAATCAGGCAGAGCAAAAATCGCACGGCGAATTATAGCGCGTCAGGAGACGGGCTAAACTTTTTGCACCGCCTGGGCCAGGTTGGTGAGACTGGACTTGGCGTCGCCGTAAAGCATGCCGGTGACGGACTTGAAGAACAGCGGGTTCTCCAGCCCGGAAAAGCCCTTACCCTTGCCACGCTTCAAGACCACAACAGACTTGGCGCGATCAACTTCGATAATAGGCATGCCCGCAATGGGGCTCTTGGGATTATCACGCGCGTCAGGATTGACGACGTCGTTGGCGCCGATCACCACCGCGACATCGGTGGCGGGAAGCTCGGGATTGATCTGCTCCATCTCCCACAGCGATGAATATGGGACATTGGCTTCCGCCAGCAGGACGTTCATGTGACCGGGCATGCGACCGGCAACGGGATGAATACCGTACTTCACGGAGATGCCGCGCTCTTCCAGCAGATTGCCAAGCTCGCGGCAGGCGTGCTGTGCCTGCGCGGTGGCCATTCCGTATCCGGGGACAAAGACAACCTGATTGGCATATGCGAGCTGCACGGCTACGTCGTCCAGGCTGACTTCACGCATGGTGCCGGTTGCGCCCGCGTCGGTGCCGACCACTGCGCCGAAGCCGCCGAAGAGAACGTTGGTGATGGAGCGGTTCATGGCCTTGCACATCAGGATGGAGAGAATGAAGCCGGAGAAACCGTCGAGCGTGCCGGCGATGATGAGCACGTTGTTGCCGAGAACGAAGCCGGTAGCAGCGGACGAGAGGCCGGCGTAGGAATTCAGCAGTGACATCACCACTGGCATGTCAGCGGCGCCGATGGGGATGACCAGCATGATGCCGAACAGAAAGGCGCAGCCAACCATCGAGTAAAAGAACGTTGGGTTGGCGGGGTTGTTCAGCCAGGCAATATAGGAGCCGACCATCAGAATGAACAGGCCAAGGTTCAGGACCTGCTGGCCCTTGAAGAGGATCGGGGTGCCGCGCATCATCTCCTGGAGCTTGGCCGCGGCGATGAGCGAGCCGGTGACGGTGAGCGAGCCCAGCATGACTTCCAGACCGAGCGCGCCGCTCTTGACTCCACCAAGACCGGAGCCGTGGATTACGTATTCGGCCACGCCGACCATGGATGCAGCCAGAGCGCCGAAGGCATGGGAGAGCGCGGTCCGCTGCGGCATGGCGGTCATGGGCACCATGGCCATGGGGATACCGATACTGGAGCCGAGAATGAGGCCGATGGCGATGTAAATGTAGTTATGAATGTCAGGATGGAAGAGGGTGCCGAAAACCGCGGCGGTCATTCCGGCGGCGGCCAGGATCATGCCGCGGCGCGCAGTGTCAGGATGGCTCAGGCCTTTCAGTCCGAGGACGAACAGGCAGGAGGCGATCAGGTATGTGGCTTCGAGAAAGTATTGTGCGTGGCTCACTTTTTCTCCTCCGGCTTGACCGCTTCCTTCTTGCGGAACATCTTCAGCATGCGATCGGTGATGAGGAAGCCGCCGGTCACGTTGATCATGGCCGAGGTCACCGCGGCACAGCCCAGGATGGAGGCGAGCGTCTGATGATGGTCATATTTGGAGCCGGCAATCACCAGCGATCCTATGAGCGAGATGCCGGAGATAGCGTTGGTGGCCGACATCAGCGGCGTGTGCAGAAGGGGCGGCACGCGCGAGATCACCTGGTAGCCGAGAAAGGCCGCGAGCGCAAACACGTAGAGTGACGCGATGAGGACCGCGGGATTCAGATGGGCGACTTCGGCCTGGCGTTCAAGCACGAAAAGCGCGGCCACAAATCCCACAGGATGAAACAGTAAGAGCTCCATGCATTCTCCTTTGCTGGCTCAAGCCACCGGATGTCCGAGGGCCGCGGCAACTTTAGGATGGACGTTGCCACCCTGGAAAGTGACGCAAGCACCCTTCAGGATGTCGTCGTTCATATCGATTTTCAGATTTCCCTTGTCATTGATCAGCGCCAGAAAGCTGGTCAGGTTGCGGGAATAAAGCTGGCTGGCGTGTCCCGCGACCGTGGCAGGCAGATTCAGCGGACCGAGGATGGTGACGCCGTTGCGCTGGACTTCCCCGCCCGGCTTGGTTCCGGCCACGTTGCCGCCGGTGGAAGCAGCCAGATCGACGATCACCGCGCCGGGGCGCATGCTGTTCACAGCTTCTTCAGTCAGCATCAGCGGCGCTTTGCGGCCGGGAACCTGCGCGGTGGTGATGATCACGTCAGAAACCGCGGCGCGCTTGGCCACCATGTCACGACCGCGCTGCAGGGCTTCAGGAGAAAGCTCCTTGGCGTAGCCGCCGGCGTCCTGGGTTTCGATGCCGCCGAGATCGACTTCAAGAAATTTCGCGCCCAGAGACTTTACGTCCTGTCCGGCAGCGGCGCGGACATCGTAGGCTTCCACCACCGCGCCGAGACGGCGGGCAGTAGCGATGGCCTGCAAACCGGCCACGCCCGCTCCCAAAACCAGAACCTTGGCAGGCGGAACAGTGCCGGCCGCGGTCATCAGCATGGGGAACATGCGCGGCAGTCGCGCAGCGGCGATCAGAACGGCTTTATAGCCGGCAACGGTGGCCATGGAAGAGAGCGCGTCCATGGATTGCGCGCGCGTGGTGCGCGGCACCAGTTCAACGGCAAAGGCGGTGAGGCCGCGGGAGACGACGGACTCCAGCGCGGCAGGCTCGTCGAGCGGTTTAAGGAAGCCGATAATCACAGCGCCACGCTTCACCGCGGCCAGATCATCGGGCTCAGGACGGTTCACACAGGCCAGAACGTCGGCTTCAGGAAGCAGGTCGGAGCGACTCATGACGCCGGCGCCTGCAGCTTCATAATCAGAGTCGGGAAAGCCGGCAGCCAGGCCCGCGCCGGTTTCAATTCCAACTTCAGCGCCGGCCGCAACCAGCTTCTTGACCGATTCGGGGACCAGCGCCACCCGCGACTCTCCTGACTGCTTTTCCCGTGGGACCGCAATTCTCATAGGCATCCTCCCTCGCTGCAAGACCGTGTATGGGTAAACCGATAATGCCGCGAGATCATTATTCCTAAAGCCAGTGATTTACGAAAGGGTAAGTGTAAATTGCTGTGGTTTTTAGGACTGTGATGGAAATCACAAAGCTGCAAAACATGGAGTTACCGAGAGAGACTTAGAGGTGCCTAATGGTGCCGAGAGGGGGACTCGAACCCCCACGCCGCTTTTAACAGCTGCGGATTTTAAGTCCGCTGCGTCTGCCAGTTCCGCCATCCCGGCACGGTGAACCATTTTGCTACATACCGGCCCGTGCTGCGTTTCCAGTATCGCATGCGCCAAAACACTTTGACACTACTCGGGAACCATCCCGATGG
>DASTPO010000412.1:0-8816 GCA_035762225.1 Candidatus Angelobacter sp. | reverse complement strand
GCGATGGCCACTCCGGAGGCATTGGTGAAAGCCTGTGCGCGCTGAGCGATGACCGCGAGGTCGTCAGGCGATGCGCCACGCGATCTTTTGCTGGCGGTGTTATTTGCGGTATCTGATGCTTGGGTTGCCATAATTACGCCGTCCCTGAGAAATCAATTTGTTTGTTTCGACCCGATCGACACGGGTGCTGTCTCTTTCCAAAAAAGGCCGAGCCGGAACACAAGCTAGAGCAAAACGGTTCTGATAGAGCGAGCGGCAAAAAGACTACATGCAGCTAGCCGCCTGTCTTTTCTTACGGCCAAACCCGTTTGGTTTTGTCGCTGCCGTTCGAGGCGCTTGCGGTCTGTACGGCGACCGGGCGAGCCGCTTCGTTGGTGCCCGCTTGTCCACCTTCCAGAATGCGCGCGGCCACGCGAAGCGCTTCGATCTCAGCCTGCAAACCGGAGATCTGCGCCTGGAAAATGGCGATTTGGTTTTCTTTCTCTTTTATCGCGTCATATATATTCGTCATTGTTTTGGTGCCTCACGCGCGAATATAGCAACAACTGTACGGATGTCAACGAGTACCCAGGTACATAGGTTCAGCTATTACTACGATTTACCACCCGCGAGGCCATGACCCGTGGGTCATTGTACCTCTCGTACCACACGGAGAAACCGGTACAAAAACGGTCAAAAATGCCGCAAATGCCTGAATCACCGCGGAGCGGCATTCAGCTTCGACGGTCCGTTCAGCTTCGCTCCGGCACGTTACTTCCGTAACTGTCCGTGATGATGCGATTGGGCAAAGTTGACAGGGCCTGATGTCGTTTCTCATAGCAGCAAATTTTCACCGCGACAATTTCTGCCACGAGGGGAACCGTGGCACACGGGTTCAATCGCTACCAAAAAATGAATATTGGCAGCAGCGCAAGCGCACGCTTGCGTTTTTTGGGGCGAAATTGACAAAAGCATGGGATGACGAGGTCGCTGCCGAATATTCCATTTCCTATATCTTCAAAATCGATTGCTTTTCGCTGGACTGTAAGTCAAAAGAGTTTAAAATTCTTGCCGTCTCTCGGTTCCGGCTTCTGGCTTCAGTTAAATTTCGTGCCGCGCCTCAACCATGGAGAGGGAGACAGCTCAGACAGATTCAAGGAGATCCTCAGATGAAGCGTTTGCTGGTGTTTTGCACGATCGCATTACTATGTTGTTTGCCAATCGCTTTGGCACACGCACAGAGCGCGTCTAGCGCACAAATCTCGGGAACCGTGGTCGATCCTCAGGGTTTGGTCGTCCCTGGCGCCAAGGTTACCGCAACTAATAAAGCCACTGGCGTGCCTCGCTCAGTTGTTACGACATCAACGGGCAACTACGTCATCCCCAACCTGCAGCCCGGAACTTACGATGTATCCGTGGATGCAAAAGGTTTTGCCCCCGGGTCGACGAAAGATATTGTCCTGAACCTCGGAGATCAGAGAGATCTGGGTTTCAAGCTGGGACTGGCCGGTTCGACGGAAAGCGTTGAGGTAACCACTACCGCGGCGCTGATCGAAACCACAAAGACAGACGTTTCCAGCTCGGTAACCAGCCTGGATATGGAAAGACTGCCCACGATTTCCGGTGCAGGCGGATCGGTTAACGATTACGCCCAGCTGGCCCTGACCGCGCCTGGAGTCAAATCCGACACCAGCGGTCTCACCACCGACCTGATTGCCCCGGGATCGATGAACAACCGCGGCAACCTCTATAACGTTGATGGCGCCAACATCACTGACCAGCTCGTCTCCGGACGCGATGGCACAGGCGCATCGGTGGACGAAGTGCAGGAATTCCAGGTCCTCACCAACAATTACAACGCTGAATACGGCCAGGCCACCGGGTTGGTCATGAATGTGGTGACCAAGTCCGGCTCCAACGGGATTCACGGTGACGGCCACATGTACTTCCGCGGAAGAAACCTTTCCGCTTCCGATCCTTTCTACAATGACGGCATCATCGGTGATCCGCGGTGCCCGACTGCGACTTCGGTCGACGGCTGCCCGCGTGCACCGTTCCACCGCAAAGAAGGCGGGTTCACGCTGGGTGGTCCGTTCAAGAAGGACAAGCTGTTCTGGTTCACCAGCTTTGAATTGAGCCGCCAGGCCGTACCGTTGACCTTGACGCCTCCGCCCGCTCTTGGCGGTAACGTGACAGTTCAGTCCCCGGTCAACAACCTGCTTTACTCCGGCAAGATGGACTACCACATTACGCAGAACCATTTGTTGACGGCGCGCTACGCTGTGGATCGCCTGCGCGAGGCCAATGTCATCGTGCAGACGGGTACCAACATCTCCCCGGATGGCCTGACCAGCAGCACGATTAACAACGCCAGCATCAACGTTGGCCTGGTTTCGTCACTGTCACCCACCATCACCAATGAAGCTCGCTTCGTGTTCTATCGCTTCGTTACCGCGACTTCTGACGCCTCCAGCGCCCCGGGCATTATTCACACTGACCTGGGCAACGCCACCACGGGAGCGGATTTCTGCTGCCCGCAAGGCGGATTGCAGAAGCGCTACCAGTACGTCGATAACCTCACCTGGACCCATGGCAATCACACATGGAAAACAGGTTTCAATATCAGCTATTACCCCTGGAACTCGCTTTTCCCGCAGTTCCACTTTGGACAGTACACGGCTTCGGGAACCTCTGCTCCGTTCACGCCGACCAGCCTGACGATCGCATTTGGCCCCGGAGAAGTTACTTCCAAGGACAACATCTACGGTTTCTACGTGCAGGATACGTGGAAGATCAGCCACAAGCTGACCATGAACGCGGGCGTCCGTTACGACTATGAAGCGGGCGCGTTCAAGGGCGGCAAGATCAAAGGCCCCAACGGCACCTGCTTCCAGGGCAACGGCCTCATCTCCGCCTGTTCCTCTGACAAGAACAACTGGCAGCCGCGTTTGGGTTTCACCTACGCTCCTTGGGACAAGACCCTGTTCCGGCTCTCATTTGCTGAGACCACAATGTTGGCCTTCAACAACGTAGTGCTGGATTCGCTCAACTTTGACGGCACCACGCTGAACACAGTGACCATTGACGGTTCAACTCCAGCCGGAGCAGCCGCCCTTGCCGCTTTCCCGAATCTTCCCAGCCCGGCTCTGCTGGCGCCATTCGCACCTCAACTGAGCGGTCCGTTCGGTCGCGTGCGGCCGATCGCCAACAACCTGCACAATCCGGAAATGCGTTCCGTAAACTTTGGCATTGAGCACCAGTTTACGAACACGTTGAAAGCCGGCGTTCAGTACATCGGACAGTTCGGCTTTGGCCTCTTTGGCGAGCGCGATCTCAACGCACCACCGTTGCTGCCCGATCCAAACCATGCCGGGTTCTTTCTGTATGGCAAGCGTCCGGATCCGCTGTTCGCGGCCGAACGCACCAACCAGAACACGCGCACCTCGCACTACAACGGTATGCTGGTCAGCGTTAACAAGAACTTCTCGCGCCACATCCAGTTCAACGCGAGCTATACCTGGTCGCACGCTCTCACCTCCGGTGAAGACTTCTTCGGTCTTTCTGAACCGGGTGACAACCTAAACATCAGGCCGGAACTTGGTCCTGCCTTCAATGACATCCGCCACGCCGCCAACATGGGTGTGGTCCTGGATTCAGGACGTGCCACCACCAACCGGTTCATGGGCTGGGTTGCCAACAACCTGGGCCTGAGCTGGGTAGGCCAGATCCAGTCGGGACGCCCGTATCCGATCTCTACGGGTTCGGCGGGATTCGGCGGCAGCGAACGTTTCTTTGGCGCCGGCAGCGAAACGCAACAACGGCCCAACGTCTCGTCCGATGGAACGATCAATACGTCCAGCATCGCTTCGTTTGACGGAAGCAATGCCCTGTTCGGACCTGGCGCAGTGGCTGCTTGCATTACAGCCTTCGGCGCTGGCGCAACCGCACAATGCCAGTCGATTCAGAACGCCTTTGCCGCTCCTGCCGGCGTTACCAACACCGGCGCAGTTGATGTCGTTACGGGAGAGCCTGTGACGTTCAGGAGCGTGAACGGCAATCTGGGCCGCGACGCCGCCCGCGGATCACCGTTTGTGAAGTTCGATGCTTCGGTGCACAAGACCTTCGGGATGCCGAGAGCGGAGAACGTCAAGCTGGAGCTGCGTTTTGACGCGTTCAACGTCTTCAACCACTCCAATTTGATCTCAAACAATACCAATGACGTGATCAACGTGATGGCCCCTTCGGTCACCAACGCTGGATCGCTGACAGCCACCATCAATCCTGATTTCTTCACCTGCACCGGCTGCATGCGGCCCAATGGCACCTACGTGGGAACCAATGGACAACCGCTGACGGTTGCTGCTCTTTCCAAAGGTGGAGCAATCAACTGGTCGCCGTTTAACGGCCTGGGCAATCCCGGTGCAGATGATGCGCCGAGAAAGCTCCAACTCTCATTCCACGTGCGCTTCTAGCTCGCGTGCATCAACAACAAGGCGGACCTTCGGGTCCGCTTTTTTTATCGCTTTGTTATTCCCGGGTGATTTCAGGTCTGCAGGCTGGTTATAACCGCTCGCGTGTTCTCCTCCACCAGCTGGCGGACCACCCGATGCCACACGAGCAGCAGCGCGATGCCAATCACCATCAGCGCCAGGCACAGCCCCACCCACATCCCCACCGCGCCATACTTCAGTTTGAAGCAGAGCCACGCGCCCAGCGGTAGGCCAACGAGCCAGTAACCGACCAGGTTGGCCAGCATGGGAACCCGAGTATTGCCGGCGCCGCGCAAGGCGCCGGTCGCCACCACCTGTAGCCCATCAAATAACTGAAAAACAGCGGCCACCAGCAGCAGTGCCGCTCCGGCCTTCACCACATCGAGTTCCGGGGTGTAAACGCGCGCAATCGGGCGCGCGAACAAGAACAGTGTAAGCCCGGCGCATGCCATGAAAGAGGCGGCAAAGAAAAGCGCCATCCAGCCGGCACGGGCTGCGCCGTGCGGATCACGCGCGCCAATAGCATGTCCCACGCGAATGGCAGCCGCCGAGCCGATTCCCAGAGGCACCATGTACGTAAAGCTGGCCACGTTGAGTGCGATTTGATGGCCCGCAAGCGGCACCGCGCCAAGCCTGCCGATGAGGAAAGTCGCCGAGGCGAAGGCGCTTATCTCCAGCAGGAGCTGCAACGCCGCGGGAAAGCCCAGGCGCAGCAATTGCAGGATGCGCCACAACTCCAACCGTCGTGATGCGCGCCACAAGCCACTCTGGCGCTTGCGATCGTAATAAACCGCTGCCGCCGCCAGCACCATGACCATGTATATCCGGGAGACGCAGGTAGACCATCCGCTCCCGGGCACGCCCCGGGCTCGAAGACCGAGATGCCCATAAACCAACACCCAGTTCCCCAGCAGGTTCACCAGATTGGCTGAAACCAGGGCGAAAACCACCGGCTTGACGATGCCCATGGCCTGGAGGTAGCGCCGCAGGCTGAAATAAAGAGTCAATGGCAGAGTGCTCCATACCAGCGCTTTGAGGAACGGGACCGTTTGCGCCACCAGCGCCGGCTCCAATCCGAGATGTGGGAACAGCGGCAGCACTGCGAGGACCGCCACCATCAGCAGCGGTGAAAAGATGCATGCCAGATATAGAGAGTTCCACATACTGCGATGGCATTCATCCAGGCGACCGGCGCCGTAGGCTTGCGCGATCAGCGTATCCATGCCCAGCATCATGCCGCTGCCAAAGAGGCCGATGCTGGCAAACAGAGTACCGCCCAGGCTGACCGCGCCGATGGCGGTGGCGCTGTAAGGCAGGCGGCCCACCATCACAGTGTCAACGAATGCCATGGCCAGCCAGCCCAGTTCCGTCAGCGCCATGGGTGCCGCCAGGCGCAACATGGGCCGGAACTCCTGGCCGAATCCCTTCATTGGCAGCATGAGATCGATTTAATCACACCTTGATGCACGCTATTTAATGGAGGGCCCGCGGGTGGCATCGTAGAACGCCTAAACCACCACCTTGCGCGAATGGTCAGACGATGGGAAAAGGTTCTGCGTCAGGATAATCTTCCAGAATGGCGTGATAGCCTGCGGTGATGCGGGTGGGATTCTTGACGGCACGCCGCATCTCAAAGCGTACCTTATGCTTGCATTCCTTGCAGATGGGAAATCGCTCCCCGGCCAGCAACGTAGCTTCATGCATTAGCCGATGCGATTCGTGGAGAACACGGTAGACGCCGCTCTCCTCCACCACATCTCCGGGTCGAAATTGTCGAATCAAAGAACCCTATCCTTGCGATCTTCTGGTTCCAAAAAAGAACAGGACATAGTAAAACCCTTTCACCATGGGTGGCAAGACCTTTCCCGGAACTCTGACGCGCGTGTTCCGCCACCAATCGTTCCCGCTGCTCAAAATCAGAACCGTCTCGCGGAAAAAATCGCAGTAGTTCATCAATGCACCGCCCGGGTTCTTGCGTTATAATCCAAGCAATTCTAAAAGCATTTCTGTCTCCTTCAAATTCATGGCCACCATCCTGTCTGTTGCTTCTACCGAAGTTCTGCGCACTACGCGGCAGCTCCTGCTGGAGCAGCAGGGCTATTCCGTTTGCTCCGCAACCAGCCTGGATGAGGTGAAGAATCTGGCGCACACGGAAAAGGTAGAGCTGGCATTGATCGGTCATGGCTTCCCCGGCCCGCACAAACGGGAGATTGCAAAGGCGGTTCTGGAGTGCTACCCGGGCGTTCCCATCCTGGAAATGTGCCATCATTCGCCGGAGATTCCCAACGTGGATTTCGTTCTTAGTGACTCCCCCGCAGACCTGGTGAGGGCAGTCAGAAATATCCTGGAAGGACGGCGTGTGCGCGGCTTCGCGGAGTAATTCACGGCTGCCAGCGCAAAAAGTGCAGAATGTCGCGGGTTTTTCGTTGACACTCCTGGCCGTGTTCGCTAGCATAAATCGCGAAATGGTTTCCTTGACCCATCACCGCCATCACCATCATCATGCGGCGAGCGTGTCGGCGGAAACCTATCAGAGCTAGTACAGCAATCATAGGAATCACGGCCCGCCGGCAACCTTCGGCGGGCTTTTTCTTTTATGCTGGCTCTTTGCCATAGCAGTTCCACGCGCAGCTGTTTGAGAGGAAATGATGGAAATTGATTTTGAAAAAATGGATGGCCTGGCTCCCGCTATTGTGCAGGAGGATTCAACCGGCGAGGTGCTGATGGTGGGCTTCATGAACGCCGAATCCTACGCTCGCACCGCGGCAACCGGCTACGTTACGTTTTATTCCCGCACCCGGCAAAAGCTGTGGATGAAGGGTGAAACATCCGGCAACCGGCTGCGCGTAATTTCCGCGCTGACCGACTGCGATCGTGACACCATCCTGGTCCGCGTGTTTGTGGAAGGAGATGGACTGGTCTGCCACAACGGCACCAAGTCATGCTTTACCGAGCCGCTGAAAATCGCCCTGCCGGAGGCGCAACCATGAAGCTGCGCGTGGGAATCCCCAAAGGAAGCTTGCAGGACGCCACCATCGCGCTGTTCAAGCGGGCTGGTCTCAACGTGTACACCAGCAGCCGGTCTTACTTCGCCGGAACGGACGACCCTGAAATCGAATGCATGCTGATTCGCGCGCAGGAGATGGCCCGCTACGTGGATCACGGCGCGCTGGATTGCGGGCTTACCGGCAAGGACTGGGTGGTTGAAAGCGGGCTCTCCTTCGCGACGGCCGCAGAATTGGTATATGCCAAGCAAAGCCTGGGCAAGGTCCGTTGGGTGCTTGCCGTGCCCGAAGACTCAACCTTCCAGAAAGCCGAAGACCTCGGGGGAAAAATCATCGCCACCGAACTGGTGAATGTAACCAGGAATTATTTTGCCGCACGCAACGTGCCGGTGAAAGTTGAGTTTTCCTGGGGCGCAACAGAGATCAAGCCGCCGACACTGGCTGACGCCATTGTTGAAATCACTGAAACCGGCAGCTCCCTGCGCGCCAACCGTTTGCGTATCATTGAGACGGTCATGGAATCGAACACCCAGCTGATTGCCAACAAGAAATCCTGGGCCGACGAGGAGAAGCGCCGGAAGATCGAAAACCTGGCGCTCATGCTTTGTGGCGCCATCTACGCGCAGGGGCGCGTTGGCCTGATGCTGAACGTACGCAAAGCAGACCTGAACGGAGTGCTTGCCGTGTTGCCGGCCCTGCAAAAGCCGACGATCTCCACGCTCAGCGATGGTGAATGGGTGGCGGTGAATACCATCATCGAGGAGACCACTGCCTGGAAGATCATGCCACAACTCAAGGCGGCCAAAGCCGAGGGCATTGTTGAGTATCCACTGAACAAGGTGGTGCTGTAATGATGCGTGTGCTGAACGGGCGTCGGGTGGAAGCCATGGTCAGGAAGCTGGAGCAGCGCGGCGCCACCGACCTGGCCCGGGTTGAAAAGCAAGTGGGGAGGATCGTGGCGGACGTCCGCAAGAACGGCGACCGTGCGCTGCGGCGCTATGCCGAAAAACGGGATGGACTGAAAGCGCGTGAACCCTTGCGTGTTGCCGACGAAGATCTTGAAGCGGCATGGAACTCAGTTTCAGACCAGTTCAAGCACGCGTTGGACACTGCCGCTGCCAATATCCGCCAGTACTGCAGATGGCAAATGCCGCAGCCATGGCGCAACACCATGGCGCCGGGAATCCAGGTTGCGCAGGTATTGCGACCCGTTCGATCTGCCGGATGCTACGTTCCCGGCGGCCGATATCCTCTTCCTTCAACCCTGCTCATGACCGTGATACCTGCACAGACGGCGGGAGTGGAGCAGATTCGCGTAACCTCGCCGCGCCCTGCGCCTGAA
>DASTPO010000411.1:0-4440 GCA_035762225.1 Candidatus Angelobacter sp. | reverse complement strand
TTGAGCGATGAGTGTCCGCAAAAGGAAAGGCTGCCTGGCTATGTTTCCCGGGATGATGCCTGCGTACTGGCCCGATGGGGTGGCAAGCTGGTGCTTACCAATGAGCGGAAACCTTGTCCCGATCCGATTTCGTCGCGCTGACCAGCCCCGGGCCGCGCGGATGTACCGGCCGGATTCTGCCGTCCTCTAAAACGAACACGTCGCCGCGCCAGTGGACGCGGTTGCTGGCGAAGCTGGCAAACCATACCCAGAAGGCCACCATGTCACGCAACGGCAGCAGCCAAAGATTGCTCCGGACAGCCGAATCGTGGACCACTCCTTCGCCGATCTTCAGGGCCACGGCGGCACGCAGCAACGCGGCGGCAGCCAGCACGGTCCATGACCACCAGGAAAGAGGCGCCAGCAGCACGGAAAACATCGCCCAGGGCAGGCCGAAGGTGAGCAGCAAACCAACGTAACCCAGGCGGCGCGAGTCGCGCGTGCTGCGCGCCCAGCGCATCTGGTGTTCCACGAAGCCGCGAAAACTATAGGCGGGCAGATGCGTTTCCACCACGATATCGGCCAGCACAACTTCATATCCCGCTTTGGCAATGCGGTAGCCGAGTTCAAAATCATCGGCAAGGTAATCCACCAGCGGCCGCAGTCCGCCGATGGCGTCCAGCGCCTCGCGCGTCATGGCGAGCGTTGAGCCCAGAGCGAAGTGGATGCCGTTCTCGATCTGGCGCGCCGCCAGAACTCCGGCAATAAAGTCAGTACTGATGCCCAGCGACTCCAGCTTTGATCCCAGCGTGTCGGCTGCTATGCCGCGATAAGGGCAAGTCACCATCCCAACTTTTGCGCCGGCAAACGGCGCCATGACCCGGCGCAGATAGTCTGGCGTGACCAGAATGTCACTGTCATTGATGAGGATGTGATCATATTGCGCGAAGGCCAGCATCTGCACCAGGTTGCTGGTCTTGCGATTGTTGCCCAGCACCTCCGGGCACACCAGCAGCCGGATCTTGCATTGCGGAAACTCGCGGATCAGCTGCTCCACGCCATGGACCGCGGGATCGTCCGCCTCACTCACGCCGAAGATGATTTCGTATTCCGGGTAATCCTGTATGCAGTGGCTGCGGAAACTTTCATACATCTGTGGATCAACGCCGCGCAGGGGCTTCAGAATTGTGACTGGCGGAGTGTTTGCAGGCACAGGCGAGCGGCCGTGCCGTTGAAAGCGATGAGCGCTCCACAGGCAAAGCAGGTAAAACCCCATGCCGCAAAGCGCGAACCCCGCCGCCAATAATCCGAGCACAAGACTAAACATGACTGCTTGAATCCGTTTTCATTCTACTTCGGGACTACCTATGATCGATCTTACAGTATGGTTTCGTGGTTAGATGCGCCCTCGGGCAGAGCTGCGGCAAATTTATTGTCGATCTATTCTCATTTTTTATGGCGTGAGCGCGCCGTCTGCCTTGGGGCCCGCAGTTTGCCCGGTTCAGTTATTGCGTCAGGGCGCTGTTGAGCTGTTTCCAATCCACCTTATGCAGCAGTTCTTTGATCCGGTCTTCCGAGCCGAAAATTCGAACCTCCAGGTTTTCAATGAAGGGCGTGTTCGGCTGGTGAATGAAAAAGTTTCGGTAGACGTCATTCACTTCCTCCCAGCGCCCGGCCTTGCCGTTGCTGAAGAACAGCACGTAGGCAACGCCATGGCTGAAGGGGTTATTGCGGTCCTGGTGGACGAAAGTTGCGCCCGGAATCTTTGGATCTATCTTGGCGTTTGGCCCGGTGATCATGGAAACCACTCGCATATTGCAATGCACCTGCACCTGGAGATGCTTCAAGTCCTCAATTTTTGCGCCCAGAAGCTGCTTCCTGGTCGGGTCGGTTTCTGCTTCCATTTTCCTGACCATTGGCGCGATCAGCGTTTTATAGCGTTTTGATCCGGGCTTGACCACGTAGGTCCGCTGAATTACCTGATCGATGTCCATGGGGCGGTCATCCATAACGTTCACCATGGGATGATTGATGTTGGAGTCAACCGTCTCCTCCCAGTCTTCGCCGCGGACCTGGTCCAGCACCTTGTTGACCACAGCGGCATATTTCGCGATCACCTTCTCCTGGACAGGCGTGGGTTGGCGCTTCTGGTAGAACCCGAACATGGTTGCGGAAAGAACCGTTCCAATCAACACCAACGCGCGAATCCGTCGCATCATCTGATTTGTGACTCCTTAAGGGCCGCGGAAAGATAAGCGCCGCGCAAGGGCTAGGGCGCTGCCCAAATCCATCTTATAATATGGATAGTTGATGTCGGGCCGGATGGTCGCTGTCTGGCCGTGAACGACGGGGTTTTTACCCATTCACGCGCAAAATCGGCGCGCGAATGGGGACCCTGGGCTGCACGGCTAAGAGAGAGGAAAGTCCGAACTCCACAGAGCAGTGTGCCGGATAACGTCCGGGAAGGTGGTTCGCGGGGTCTCCGACGCGCGTTTCGCGTGACCGGGCGCCTTGAAGGCCACTTTACGGAAAGTGCCACAGAAAATATACCGCCGCCGGCCGGGTGAGCGAACGGTGAGAGCCGTTTCGCTCGAACCGGACGCGAGGGTGAAGCAGGCGCAAGCCGTTGCGGAACCCTTAGATCAAAGTGAATGGCGCAAGCCAATCCGCTTTTGAGCCGGACGCAAAGGCCAGGCAGGCGCAAGCCCGCAGGGCCGGAGATGTTCGACTGCGGGTGAGCCGAACGGTGAGAGCCGTTCTGCTCGAACCGCGCGCGAGGGCGAAACAGGCGCAAGCCGTTGCGGAGCCCTTGAGCTGAAGATGCGGTAAGGGTGAAAAGGTGCGGTAAGAGCGCACCGCCTGCGCAGTAATGCTCAGGGCAGGGCAAACCCCACACGGAGCAAGACCAAATAGGGAGGGAATAGCGTGCAACGGGTGAGCGAACGGTGAGAGCCGTTCTGCTCGAACCGGGCGCGAGGGCGAAGCAGGCGCAAGCCGTTGCGGAGCCCTTGAGAAAACGCCATGCGTGCCGGCTCGGTGCGCCAAACCTTCGGGTAGGTCGCTTGAGCCGTTCAGTAATGAACGGCCTAGAGGAATGACCGTCACGGCAGCAATGCCGTACAGAATTCGGCTTATAGGTTCGATATCACTTGTGGCCCTCAGGTTGTGAAAGCAATCTGAGGGCTTTCAATTTGGTGTAGGGTCGCTGGGTCCTTCGGCTTCGCTCAGGATTTCGGCTGCAGGCTCGGACGCCTGCATAGCGCCTCAACTTATAGGTTCGACGTCACTTGTGGCCCTCATCATCGGAAACGATGGTGAGGGCTTTCAACTTCTGCTGTACGAGATCGAAACCCCAAAAACCTACCACGGAGGCGCGGAGACGCGGAGAAGAACCCCGGGATTTAGCCGCAAAGGACCCAGAGGGTGCAAAGGAAAAGCGGGAGAAAGAGGGCGCGCCGCAGATCTAGAGGAAACTTTCTTTGCCATGAGCTGCGTGGCCCCACTCAATCAGTGCGGCCACCACTTCCCGGCCACACCGTGAGCGATGGATTTTTGGCGCAGGACGAGACGGATTTTGCTTGACAGAAGGGCGAACAAATGGTAAAGTAAGGAATTCGCTCCAGAGCGAAAAAGTGGTACGTTGAACGATCTTTGAAAAAAGAAGATGGCTCTTGGTAATTGGCCCTTGGCAGTTGGCAAAACCAACCCCCAAACCCGTTTCACCACAAAGGGCACGAAGGAACGCGAAGGAAAAACCTCTGAAAGCCACGCCAAAGTGGGATGACCTGGGATGACATGGGATACCCGCGGAGGGGTAGGCAGGTCGGGAAGACCAAAAGCGCACCGCGGAGACGCGGAGGCGCGGAGGAACCCGAAATCGGAAGGAAAACCGCTCAACCCCACGCCAAACTGGGATGACATGGGATGTATGGGGAGGGGGAGGGAGGTCGGGAAGACCAAAAACGCACCGCGGAGACGCGGAGGCGCGGAGGAATCCGAAATCGGAAGGAAAACCTCTCAAACCCACGCCAATCTGGGATGACCTGGGATGACATGGGATACCCGGGGAGGGGGCTCTCCCCGTGTTCGAACGAATGATTCGTGAACGCCCGCCATCACGCTCCCGCTATTTCCCCCAGACAGTAACTTCGTTGCCGTCAGGATCGTGGAAGTGGGCAAACTGGCCTTGCGATGGATCGCTTTCGGTGGAATCGGGCACGAGCCCCTTGCCTTTCATGGCCGCCAGGCTTGCGTCGTAGTTTTCCACGCGAAATACCACAGCGACGCTTGCGGTACATTTCTTGGGGGCGTCGGCTTTCTTGGGATGGATGCCGAAGGCAAACAGGCCGGCCGCGGTGTCGAGCTTGCCGTAATATCCGCCGTGGAATTCCTTGGTCTCGATGCCAAACTTCGTATACCAGTCGGCCAGGACCTTCGCGTCCTGGCACGGATTGATCGAGA
>DASTPO010000410.1:0-4972 GCA_035762225.1 Candidatus Angelobacter sp. | reverse complement strand
GATTGCCCGCGCAGCCATGCCGGAGTGGATTCAAAACATCGAAGCGCGCTCCCTGGTTGAAGCGGCGATCTTTCGCTCGGTCTCGCTTCCGGAAGGTTCGGTCACCATCCGTCGTCCTCCCGCAGAAACGGTTCCCGCGCTGAGTGAGCTGGTGAAACAGCATCCCCAGCAAGCTGACCTTTATTCTCTGAAAGCGCTGGAAGAAGAGCAGAAATTGGATTTTTTCTCCGCCGAAGCGGACTGGAAGCTGTATTTGCAGAACTCAGCCGATAAAGCCGCAGCGCAGATAGCGCTGGCGGATTTCTACCATCGCCGCCACCGTCCACTGGATGAAGTGAGTGCGCTCTCTGCCGCGGCCCGCATGCCCTCGCCCGCCTCAGAGAAGCTGACTGAAATTTCCCGGCAGAGATCGTGGCAGGCCTTTGAGCGGATCTTTCAGGTCATTCAGGCGCAGGCCCTGGGAAAAGAAGTTGCAATTGAGCAGTACAACGCCTGGGCCACTCGCTATCAGGAGCCGGGTGTCTATGGCCGGTATTTTGAATTTCTGCTTAGCGCCAAAGATTACAAAGCGGCAGGTGAGCTGATCTCCAGATATCAGAGCAGATTTCCCCGGGATGAGGTCTTTCCCATCCGCGCCCGCGCTCTTCTCGCCTATAACCAGGGATCAATCGAGGAAGGTCTGGCGATCTATGAGAAGAACTTCCAGCCTCTGTGGCCGCCGGAACTGGTCAAGAATTATTTTGACCTCGTACGGCAGACGCGCAGCCTGCGCAAGTTCCTGGATGCAGCGCACGCCGCTCTGGGGCGCAATCCCGACGATCTCAACGCCGCTGCGCGCATCTTTTATTACTATCAGCAGCAGGGCGACCTTGCGGGCGCACAGCAGGCAATTACGGACTATCGCCTGAGAAAAGATTCGCGCCGGGCCGCATGGACCGAGCAAGAGCTGTACACCTTTGCGCGGCTTCTGGACGCCGTGCATCTCTATCCGGAAGCCGCGCGCTATTATTTCGCGCTCTACAACGCTCCCGGAGCGGACTCGGCGGAAAAAGGGCTGGCCGGGCTCACTAACATTCTGCTGGTCGCGCCGGAACAGCCAGTGCGCTTCGGCGCCGGCGATATCTCCATGTACAAAGATATCGCCACCATGGACCAGGGCCCGGGCTATCTCAACGGCATTGTTTCCCTGGTTCTCAACTCTACTTCTCCTGCGTCGGAATACGCGTCGGAGCAAAAACGCGCTGTGCCTTACTTCCACCGCTCGCGCGCTGCGGAGCTGGTGGCGCTGTTCGACCGGCGTTTTCCCGCTTCCGCATTGCGTCCGGAACTGCACGCCCGCCTGATCGAAACCTATGCCGGTTACGGCGAGGATTCCGCGGTTCTCAAAGCGAGTAGCGACTTTCTCAGTGCGTTCCCGAACGCGCAGCAGCGGAACCAGGTTGCACTCCTGGCCGCCGACTCCTATGCGCGCACGAACAATACCAAGGGCGAGTTTGCCATCTATGACGATCTGCTGAAGGAATTGGCCAGCAAGGCCGATGGCGTACCGCTTGGTGACAGCCTTGATCACCAGTCGCCCACGGGCGGGCAGCTGCCGGAGAACATACGTCGTGAGAGCGACGCGTCAGAGGGTGATGATGGAGAAAACGGATCCCAGCAATCGGCTCCTCTCAACCGCCAGGAGGCATTTGCGGTGCAGAAGTCGATTTCTGCACCGCAGAGCGTGCGTTCTCCTGAATATCAGCGCGTGCTGGACCGATACATCGCCCGCCTGGTCTCGCTGCATCAGGTGCCGGCCGCGCTTGCTGTCTGGCGGCAGGAACTGGACCGCAATTCCGGCGACCCGGGCATCTACGAGAAGTTCGCCGAGTTTCTTGAGAGCAATCGTCTTGGAACGGAAGAGGAAGCCGTTTATAAACGGGCGATCCAGCAATTCCAGGGCACGAACTGGTATCACAAACTGGCACGCTGGTATCTGCGCAAGAAGCGTACGCAAGACCTGGACGCGGTCTCCCAGGAGGTAGTGAAGATTTTCTCCGGCAGCGACCTGGAAGCATACCTCTCTGACATGCATGACATGCCAGCCGAACTGGAGCTGCGCTTTAATCAACTGGCACATGAGCGCTTTCCGCACAACCTGGCTTTTGTGCACAACCTGATGGCGCTCTATCAGTCCAGGCCTTTTTACAATCAGGCGGCGTGGGAAGTGCTGCTGCGGAATTACTGGTTTGCTGATGAGGATTTGCGGGGCCGTTTCTTCGAATACTTATCGCGGACCGGAAAGCTTGACGCAGAACTTCAGGCATTGCATACGAACGCCGAGAACGCTGACTGGCCGGCACAAGCGAAAGAGAATCCCGCGAAAGTGCGCTTTCTCGCGGAAGCTGAGCTGTGGCGTTCGCATTTCGAGTCCGCTGCACCTGTAATCGCGGCAGTTGCAAGGCAATACCCGGCGGATGCCGGATTGGGAGAGCGTGCGTCTTCTGTCTATCGCTCGCTGGCTTATTTCGATCCCAGGGCTACGGATGTTGCCGTGCAGATTGAGAGTAATCTCCTGCAGGCTTCGCCGGCAGACCGCGACCGTCTGGCGCGCATTGGCGACATTTACTCCGACCGCGAGCAATGGGCCAGGGCTGCGCCCTTCTGGAACAAAATGCCGGAAACCGAACCCGGCCGTCCGCAGAGCTATGAGGAGGCAGCCACCGTTTTCTGGGACTATTACTTCTTTGAAGACGCGCTGCGCCTGCTCAACCAGGGCCGAAGCAAACTGCATGATGACACGCTTTACAGTTACCAGGTCGGCGCGATCTACGAAAGCCGGCACGACTACGCCCGGGCCGTTGATGAGTATGTAAAAGGCGCACTGGCGGCGAACGCAAACGCGGCGTCCAGGGCGCGTCTGCTCCTGCTGGCTGCGCGCAAATCCGCATCTGACGCCGTGGATGCGGCGACCGACAAGGCTGTGACGGCAAGGAAATATGATCTGGCCGCCATCCAGTTGCGGGTGGAAGTGCTTGAAGCGCGGCAGCGCAAGCAGGACCTTCCCGCCTTCCTGATATCCGCACTGGACCACAGCAGTTCGGTCGAAACGCTGGAAAATATCGAGAACATCGCGCGTGACAAATCTCTGGAAGCGGTCCGGCAGCATTCCCTGGAGCGGCAGGCAGCCTTGAGCACGGACCCCATTCGCAGGCTGGAGCTGCGTTATGCGCTGGTGAATTTTTACGAGCAGAAAAGAGACCTGGAGGCTGCGCAGCAAAACGTGGAGGCCTTATACAAGGAAAATCCACGGATCATGGGCGTGGTCCGCTCCACGGTGGATTTTTACTGGCGCAACAAGCTGCAGCAGCGCGCCATCGATGTGTTGACGCAGGCGGCAAAGGACTCCTATCCGGCGCTGAAGACGCAATTCAGTTTTGAAGCGGCGCGCAAGATGACTGAGGTCGGCCAGTACGCGCCCGCGCGCAAGCTGCTGCTGACATTGCTGGAAGCTGACGTTTACAACGGCGAGTACCTCGCGGCAATTGCGGAAACGTTTGCCCACTCCGGCGATAATGCCGGTTTGCGCGATTTCTACCAGGACAGGATCAAGTCATTCCAGAAATCGACCCTGGGCGGCGATGAGCGAAAGGCACGCATTGCCACGCTGCGCCGTGGCCTTATCCCCGCGCTCACGGCGCTCAAGGATTACCCCGGCGCAGTGGATCAGTACATCGAGATCATCAATGCCTATCCGGAAGATGCCGCGCTGGTGAGCGAAGCGGCGAATTATGCGCAACGCTACCGGCGCAAAGACCAGCTGCTCAATTTCTATGCCAGGACCGTTGCGGCATCACCGAAAGATTCCCGCTGGGCGGTGGTGCTGGCGCGTGTTCAAACCAGCAACGAAGATTTTGATTCCGCTGTCGCGACGTATGCACAGGCCATCAAGATTCGCCCGGACCGTATTGACCTGGTGTCGGCGAAAGCCACGCTGGAAGAACGGCTGATGCGCTTTGACGCGGCAGCCAACGATTTCGCCGCGCTGTACGAGCTTGCCTACCATGATGCGAAGTGGATGGAGAAGGTGGCTGAGATTCGCGCGCGCCAGGGCCAGCCGGACCAGGCGGTTCACGCGTTGCAGGTGGCTCTGATCGACGGGCGCCCGGAGGCGCCGGGAAAGTACTTCACGGTGGCCGAGCGGTTGGAAGGCTGGGGCATGCTCGGTCCGGCGCGTGAGTACGCGGAAAAAGGCGTGGCTGTGGCAGGCCCGGATTTGCTGGCCAATACTGACCACCACGGAGGCGCGCAGACCTATACGCGCATCATGGTGCGCTTGCGGCAACAGGATGCTGCCTACCAGAAGCTGCAAACCGCCCTTCAGGCGGCCGGGCAACTACCCCCGATCACGCAACGGGTAGCAAAGAACGGGATTGAGTCAGTGACCAATGCGGAGTTGCGCAAGAGCATGCTGGCAACCCGCAACGCCAATGCTCGGGCCGGGATGACTGCCTGCATGCGGGAAATGGGCGCAGCGGTGAAAAAATACTTTACTCCGGAAGAGCGGGTTGAGTTTGCCAGGGCACTGGACGCGAAAAACGGCGCCATGTCGCGCAATGACGCCTTTGATTTCCTTCTGCCGCTGGCGGAGAAGGCGGGCGTTTCCGCGCTGCAAGCCACGTTGATTTACGACCAGCTTGCGGCTTCCAATCGCTATGTTTCCATCGCGGCCCTGGAGCAGCTGCAAATCAGCCGCCTGAAATTGACCGAACTGGGCCAGCAACTGGAGCACATCGCGATGGGTAAAAAACCGGATGTTGCTCAGGGCTACATGTTCCGGGCGCAGGAGGTCTATGAACTTGCGGGCAGCCCGGAAGACGAGTTGCGGGTGCTGGAAGCGGTGAAACAATACCAGGCGCTTTCGGGCCGGACGCAAAACCGCTATTTTGAGCTGCTCCTGGCCAGAAACCCGCAGCGGCTGGTGCAGCTTTCT
>DASTPO010000409.1:0-7105 GCA_035762225.1 Candidatus Angelobacter sp. | reverse complement strand
GATTGAGGATGACGTTGAGGTCCAGGCCAATTCCTGCGTGGACCGCGCCAGCCTGCACGAGACGCGCATCGGCCGCAATACCAAGATCGATAACCTGAGCCAGATCGGCCATAACTGCGTGGTCGAGGAGAATTCCATGCTTTGCGCTCAGGTAGGTCTGGCGGGATCGACGGAGCTCGGCAAAAATGTGATCCTGGCCGGACAAGTTGGCGTGGCCGGACACTGCAAGATCGGCGATGGCGTGATTGTGACGGCGCAGAGCGGAACGCACGGTGATATTCCCGCGGGAGCCATGGTGAGCGGGTCTCCCGCCTTTGACCATAAGCAATGGCTGCGCAGCGTCACCGCGTTCACCAAGCTGCCGGAGCTGGCCCGGGCCATTCGCGGCAAAAAACTTACAGGCAAGGAGTGAGCAGTTGGACGGGAACCATGACCAGGGAGCAAAACAAACGGATCCAGAACGAAGCCTTGAGGCGCAGGTTTCTGCTCAGTTTCTTTCTTGCGCCCTACTTGGGTGGTGGATACGCAAGCATGATTGGACCCGGTAGATGACGGACGCCCGCACAGAGAAAAAACCGATCAAGGTCCTGCTGCTCGACGACAGCTATGACAACCTGATTCTGCGGTCAGCCATTCTGCGCAGCCACGGTTATGAGGCGGTCACCTCGGCGTCGGTGGAAGATGCCGAGACGCATCTTGGCAATATCGACATCGCCGTGCTCGACTACCATCTTGGCGCAGGCAAGTTCGGGACCGAGGTAGCGCAGTCCTTGCGCGACAAGCGCCCTGAAGTCCCAATCATCATTCTTTCCGCCACGCTGGAGAGGAAGTTCGGCGGCGTGGAAGATATGCACCTGCTCAAGGGCTACAGTTCAGTCGACGATCTGCTGGCCGCGCTGCGTTCCTTCGAGGCCAAGCGCCGCGGCAAGCCCGTGGTGGTGGACGCGCGAGATTTTTTCTACTCCCGCATCGCCATGGCCATGGGGGACGATATCGTCCTGGAAATCCTGGACCGTGACGGCGTATGGCAATACGTGAACGAGTTCTTTGCCCGTCTTTATGAAAAGAAACGCTCCTGGTTCGTGGGCAGAAACCGTTTTGAAGAGTTTCCCGAGCTTGCCGGGGAGTGGCAGGACATCTTGCGTACCGTCGCCGATACGCGTGAAACCTATGTAGACCGTAGCTTCGGCGGGCTGCCTCACCTGCCCAAGAAAAAGAACCGCTGGAACTGGAACATCCTGGTCTTCCCGCTCAAGCTGCATGACAATCGCAACGGCGCGGTGCTCGCGGCGCGCGTGATTGAGAAGAAATGACGCGAAGCAAGAGACTTTTTCTGTTCGCAACTTCGGCGCTGTTGTTTGTACTGGCCGGCTGCCGCGCCCACATGATTACCATCAAACTGGTCAACACCAGCGCGCAGCCGATTTCTACCATTATTGTGGATTACCCCAGCGCCACCTTCGGCAAGGACCAACTGGCGCCCGGCGAGACTTTTTCCTCTCCAGTGAAGATCACCGAGGCCGGTCCACTCAAAGCGCAGTTCGTTGACGCCACGGGCGCCCGGCATACCTACACTCTTCCGGGTCTGCGTCCCAACGACGAAGGCTCGATTGAAGTCAGTTTGAACCAAACCGGAGCTTCAGCGGTGACGCACCTGGCTGGACGCTGAATCCCGCGCGCACTAACGCCGCCACGCCTTCACGTGCTCTTGTACTCTCCGGTGTTGTTTTATTGACGTTCTTTCGGCAGCGCACTGTTAATCGAATCTCGTACCGCCTGCACGAGATCCTCCCGCGACGTGAACTGCTTCGGATCAAGCGGCGGATGAAACACCAGGGTCGCCGTACCGCTTCGTATCAGCGAGCTTCCCTTCGGCATCATCTCGTAGGTGCCTAGTATCGTAACCGGCACAATGGGGAAGCCGGTCTCAGCCGCCAGGTGAAATGGTCCTTTCTTGAAAGGCATCAGCCGTCCGTCAGGCGAGCGCGTGCCTTCAGGAAAGATCGTCATATTGATGTGGTGCTTCATCACCTCGCCGGCGCGGCGGATGCTGCTGATAGCCGAGTCGCGGTTGCTGCGCTCCACCGGAACTATCTCCGCCAGGTCCAGCGCTTTATTGACAATCGGAATGCGCCAGATTTCTTTTTTAGCCAGCACGGAGGTCCGGCCCGGGATCAGCGGCACCAAAATTGGAGGGTCAAGATTTGACACATGGTTCGACATAAAGATGTAGGTGCCCGCGGGATCGATCTTGTCCAATCCCACCAGCTTCACCTTCACGCCGGCAACTTTTGGCCCAGCCAGCGCCAGCCACATCCCCACGGTATAAAGAAACTCGACCTTGCCGGTGATGATAGTCCAGGGAAAAGCCACCAGGGCCGCGGGTGGAACACAGATGATCCAGAAAATCAGCGCCAGGATGCTGCGAAAAAATGCCACAGCTTTGGCGATCATGAGCGATGCACGCCGCGCAGCTCCTCCAGCTTGCGCGGCAGCTTCTCATAGATGCCACCGAACCCCCCGTTGGAGAGGATGGCCACCACGTCTCCGGTGCGCAACTCCGGCGCGATCGCCGCAACAATGGAGTCGGCGTCGGCGATTTCCCTGGCTGACTTCCCTGTATCCAAAATGCCGTTGACGACCGCAGCGGTGGTGAGGCGCTCGTGTTCCGGAACGGCTTCCGGCTTGAAGATGGGGGTAATCACCACCTGGTCCGCTACGGCGAGGCTTCTGACCAGCTCGTTTTGCAGGACTTTTCTGCGTAGCGTGTTGGACCGCGGCTCGAAGATGGCCCACAGCCGCGCGCCCGGATAGCGCACCCGGAGCGCCTGCAGCGTGGCGGCAATCGCCGTGGGATGATGCGCGAAATCATCGATGATCGTGATGCCGTCAATCTCCGCTTTGATTTCCAGCCGCCGCTTCACGCTCTTGAAACTCTTGAGCGCATCCACAATGGCCTGGGGCTCAACGCCGAAGTTCGCCGCCATGGCCGCCGCAGCGGTCGCGTTCAGAACGTTGTATTCGCCCGCCAGAGAGAATTCAAAGTCGACCGGCTCTTTTCCGTCCCGCAGCACGGTCCAGCTGGTGCGCCGACCTTCGAATTGCAGGTTCGTGATCCGCCAGAAGGAATCTTCCTTCATCCCGTACTTCTCCACGGGACAAAGGGCCTTGGCGAGGCACTCATCCAGATTTTCATTAGCGTCATAGGCGATGATGCTGCCCTTGCGCGGCACCAGGTTCACCAGCCGCTTGAACGCCAGCTTCACGGCGTTGAGGTCGGCATAAATATCGGCATGATCAAATTCCACCGAGGTAAGGATCGCGGCCTGGGGAAAGTAGTGCAGAAACTTTGGCCCTTTATCGAAGAACGCGGTATCGTACTCATCGCCTTCAATGATGAAATGCCTGCCCTGACGCAGGGCGAAGCTGCTGCCAAAGTTTTCCGCAATCCCGCCGATCAGAAACGACGGGTCTTTCCCGGCCGACTGGAAAATCCATGCCAGCATGGACGTGGTGGTGGTCTTGCCATGCGTGCCGGCAATCACCAGCGGCTGGCGGCTACGCAGAAAGAGATCGTAAAGAATGTCCGGCATGGAACGAAGAAGGATGCGCTCGTCCAGGACGTATTCGAGCTCCGGGTTGCCACGGGAGATGGCATTGCCCACAATCACCATGTCCGGTCGCGGCTTCAGGTTGGCTTCGGCATATGGCTGCAGGATCGGGATGTTGATGGAGGCAAGAAAGTCAGACATGGGCGGATACGCCGCCATGTCTGAGCCCGTGACCTTGAACCCGCGTTGTTTGAGTAGTCCCGCGAGCGACGCCATGGCCGTCCCGCAGATTCCGATGATATGTACGTGCTGCTGTTCCACGTTTCAAGATTAACGGATTTGCGCGTTTCCGTGAGCGGGAATTTTTTACTGTGATGACGCTCCAGTGGCCGCTTCAAGGATTCTAAGGTTTGCGCCTGAACTGCCGGCCACCAGCTCCGCCTGCACGCCGATCGGCAGCGTAATGTTGCCGCCGGTCACGTGGCCGGACTTGAGCCCGTAAACGATGGGGACGTTGTACGGCGCCAGCAGTCGCATGATCACCTGTTGCAATGTGTAGCTTTCACCCGCAGGCGGCGCGCAGTCCAGCATTTCGCCGAAGACAAAGCCGCGCACATCGTCCAATTTTCCCGCCATCTGCAGCTGCCAGAGCATGCGATCGATGCGGAAAGGCTTCTCCGCAACGTCTTCTATAAAAAGGATGGTGCCCCGGGTCTCAATTTCAAACGGCGTTTGCAGCGATTCCACCAGCATTGAGAGACATCCGCCATAAAGCCTGCCTTGCGCCTCACCCGGCCGCAGGACTTCCATTCCGCTCGTTTTGACTGTCCATCCTGCTTGTCCGCCCAGCGCGCTATTCCAACTGGCAAGGTCGAAGGTGCCGTCCGCCAGATCTTTGGCCACCATGGGACCGTGAAAGGTGACGAGGCCGGTGCGGTCATGAATGGCGGTGAGCAGGGTTGTGATGTCGCTGCATCCGATCAACGCCTTCGGCCGCGCCGCGACCCGGTCAAAATCAACTCTCTCTGCCACGTAATTGCTCCCGTAGCCTCCGCGGACGCACACCAGCGCCGCCAGATCGTCGCGCTCCCAGAGTTCAATGAATTCACGCACGCGCCGCTCTGCCGAACCGGCAAAATAGAGCTCGCGGTCGAAGATGTCCGGCGAGTAAACCGGCTCGTAGCCCATCTGCCGCAGACGTTCGCAGCCGGCTTCGAAGCCCTGGCGATTGAAGCTGCTGGCCGGCGCTATGAGGCCGATCCTGTCTCCGCGGCGCAACGCGGGCGGCTGGAGGATGGGTGGCTCAGCCAAGGAACTCTCCGCGGCACACCAGCTGCGCAGGCCCGCGCAGGAAGACTTTGTCGCCCGGCCAGCGGACCACCTGGGTTCCACCCGGCGCGTGCACCTTCACCGGCGATTTCACGCGGCCGGACGCGATCGACGCCACCGCAGCCGCGCAAGACCCGGTGCCCGACGATTGCGTCTCGCCCACACCACGCTCGTAAAAACGCACATCAATTTCGCTCTGATTTTTTATCCGGACATATTCAACGTTCACGCCCTGCTTGAACTCCTGTCGACGGCCGATCTCTGCGCCTTCAGCCGTCCATGCCGGAGAAAATTCCTGTACGAAGACCACAAAGTGCGGATTGCCCATTGAGACCGGCATACCGCGCACTGCACCGCCGGCAAGGTTGATCGAGAAATCGTTGCCGACCTCCGGCTCACCCATGTCCATCTCAAATTCAAAACTGTGATCCTCGCGAGCGACAAGTTCGCAGTGCTTCACGCCTGCTCCAGTGCTGATGGCAAGGCGGCCTTTATGGCCCTGGCTCACCAGATAGGCGGCAACGCAACGGGTGCCGTTGCCGGAAATTTCCGCCTCGCTGCCGTCGGCGTTGATCAGCCTGATTCGCGCATCCGCGCCCTGTGCAGGATAAAGCCATTCCACACCGTCCGCGCCAACTCCGTTGTGGCGGTTGCAGATGCGCCGGCTGAATTCGTGCAGATCGGTGGCTGCGTGAATCCCGTCGATAATAAGGAAATCATTGCCGCAGGCGGAGGCCTTGGTGAATGGCACCATGATCTATTCGGCTTCCACGCCAGATTTGACTTCAAAATTCCGGAGCAAGTCAGACTCCCGCAGAGCATCCATGATCTGCTTGTGCTCGCGCCGGGTCGCGTCAACACTGAACGAGAGGCGCTGTGCGCCTGGTCCGTGCGCCAGGTGCAATCCCCGCAAATCTTTGCCCTGACGGTCCATCAGGAAATGAACGGCGGCCACCAGGTCGGCAGCCGGTTTGTCGGAGGAGACAAAATAGTTCATGACAGAAGCCTTCAGGCTCAGCCGTTGTTCCAGCGAACCCAGCATCCGCAGAGCGATAAACATGAGGACACTGGCAAAAGTGGCCAGCAGGTAGAGGCCTCCGCCGCTGGCCATGCCGATGGAGGCAACCACGAAAATTGTCGCAGCGGTGGTCAATCCCGTCACGCCTCCGCTGCGGGCATGAAGAATGGAGCCCGCGCCAATGAACCCTATTCCTGGAATGATCTGCGCGGCAATGCGCGTATGGTCGCCGCCCAGGACGCCGGCCAGGTCGCTCGACAGGATGGTAAACAGCGCGGCGCCAAAACAGATAAACATATTGGTCCGCAGGCCGGCCGGACGCCGCTTCAGTTCACGCTCCAGGCCGATCAGGCCCCCCAACCCAGCCGCCAGCAGCAGGCGCAAGATGCTCTCTGTGGGCACGTGGCCCAGAGACATGTGTGGCGCGAAAAGCAGAATGCAGAGGATCATTGCCGTGGAATCTCTTGCTCCCACATTATTAGCGCATTGCCCGGTAGATGATAGCCCCTGGCCGCGTGGGAGTGCCGATTATGGCAACCCGCTCCAAACCTGAAGGCGACCGCTGAATTGCATGGTCGAGCGCATCGCCGGGAAAGGCAACGAGATAATCAGCCGAGCTTGCGGGGCTCTGCAATGCATTCTCCCAGTAGGGCGGGTTGCTTTCCCTCAGGACACGCCTGAACGGTATGCCCGCAAGCTGCACAGCGCCGGAATGCGCGCCACAATCCATCATGAGAGTGGCCGAGCGCGGCAATCTTTTGAGTTCCGTGGCCAGGGCCTGTTCCAGAGCCATGCGATCTCTGCCGTTGGCGTAGGCTTCACGCAGGCAAATCGGCATCTTATCCCACACCGCCGCATAGCTGCTCGCGATCATTAACCCAGCGACCAATACAACGATGTTGGTCCGGAAAAAGCTGGTGGCAAATTCAACCGACAATCCGACGAAGACGGCAATCGCCGGCAGCAATTGCAGCCCGTAGCGCACGTTGTAATAGCTGAAGGGCCACCAGGCGGGATGGTAGATGGGCACGCTGCCCCAGGCAACGCACAACACATAGAATGGCACCGGTGCCCACAAAATGGACCAGGGGAGAAAATGGCGCGCAAAATACACCGAACCAAGCAAGGCCAGAATGGCCAGCGCAAAAAGATAGTACTCACCACGGCCTTCGGACTCGTTCATCCGAGAAACTTTGAGGAATTGCAG
>DASTPO010000408.1:0-12409 GCA_035762225.1 Candidatus Angelobacter sp. | reverse complement strand
GGCAATGATCGCGTAGCTGCGGGCCTGAAAGAGGCCCTGACCGTAGGCACAAAGCACGCGGTGGCCTCAACCGGCCGCGTGGATGGCTTTCTCAAGAACGCTGCCATCAAGATTCTGCTGCCGGAAAAACTCCGCAGTGTGGGCAAGACCATGCGCATGGTCGGGATGGGCCAACAGGTGGACTCGCTGGAGGTGGGCATGAACCGCGCCGCCGAGCAGGCCGCGCCGGCAGCCAAACAGATCTTTATCGACGCCGTAACCAAGATGACGATCGCCGACGCGCGCCAGATCCTTTCCGGCGGAGATACCGCCGCCACCGAATACTTCAAAGCGAAATCGACGGACCAGTTGACCGCCGCTTTCGCTCCCATCGTGCACCGCGCCATGGAAAACGTGGGCGTGGTTCGACAGTACAGCAAGGTCATGCAAAACCCGCTGGCCGGAGAGTTTGCCCAGAACAAGGATTTTGATCTCGACCAATACGTGGTGGGCAAGACCATGGACGGGCTTTTCTACATGATCGGCGAGGAAGAGAAGAAGATCCGCAATGATCCGGCAGCACAGACCACGGCGCTGTTGCGGGAAATCTTCGGGAAAAAGCAGTAACTCATCGCCCTACGATGAGAACTTTTTGCTCTCCCTTGCGGGTGTACAATCCCGAGTGTTCACAGCCTGACTAGCTTTGATCGACGGAGAGGACACTCAGATGCACCGCATTGTCTTAGCTTTTTTTCTGCTCGTCCCCGGCGGAATTGTAACTGCCCAGCAACATGGCGGGCCTGGCCATCCCGCGAGTGCTCCCGCAACCTTGATGACCGGATTGGGCGATCTGCATCATCCCGTCACTACCTCAAACCCGCAGGCGCAGCAATTTTTCGATCAGGGACTGCGGCTTATCTTCGCGTTCAATCATGAAGAGGCAGCACGCTCATTTCAGCAGGCCGCCACACTGGATCCCAAAATGGCCATGGCGTACTGGGGAATAGCCGAGGCCGTCGGGCCTAATTACAACGATCCCGCCGATCCGGATCGCTTCAAACAAGCTCATGATGCCATCCAGAAAGCGGGCGCTCTTTCTGTCACTGCGTCACCCAGTGAGAAGGCCTACATCGCTGCGATGGCTCTGCGCTTTCCGGCTGATCCCAACGCCGATACCCGGGTCGCCGCCGAGCGTTACCGCGCCGCCATGGGAGACATGATCACGCAATTTCCCGACGACCTAGATGCCGCCACGCTGTTTGCGGAAGCCGGAATGAACCTGCACCCCTGGGGACTCTGGCATGTTGACGGCTCGCCCGAGGCTGGGACCGAAGAAATCGTGACGGTTTTGGAATCTGTGTTGCGTCGCGACCCCAATCACATGGGCGCCATCCACTATTACATTCACGCCGTGGAAGCTTCTCCGAATCCTGAACGCGCACTGGCTGCGGCTAACCGACTGGCTGCTCTCGCGCCCGCCGCCGGCCACCTGGTCCATATGCCAGGTCATATCTATATACGCACCGGAGACTTTGAAGCCGCGGTAAAGACCAATGAGCTTGCCGCTGCCGCTGACCGCGCCTACATGCAGGGGAATGGGCCCGGCGGGATGTATTCGGCAATGTATTACAGCCACAATCTCCATTTCATCGCCGCCTGCGCCAGCATGAATGGCAATTACGATGAGGCGCGCCAGGCAGCAGGCATGCTCGCCAAACACGTGGGCCCCCACGTCAAGGAGATTCCCCCGCTCGAAGGCTTCATGACCGTCCCCATCGCTGTGGAGGTTCGCTTCCAGAAATGGGATGGAGTCATGGGCATTCCGCAGCCAGACGCGGCCATGAAGACTACGACCGTCTTCTGGCATTTTGCCCGCGGCATGGCATTGGCCGCCAAGGGGAAGATCGCCGACGCAGAGGCTGAATATCGCATTGTTAGCGAAGCCGCTGACAAAACGCCACCTGACCTGGTTTTTGCCATGCCGGTCAACAACAAGGCCAAGGATGTTTTAACCATCGCGCAAAACGTGCTGGGAGCCAAGATCGCGCTCGCCAAGCACGACTCCACGAACGCAATCACGATGCTTCGGCGCGCCGTCGCCGTTCAGGACACCCTCAAGTACGATGAGCCGCCCGATTGGTTCTTCCCGACGCGGGAGTCGCTGGGAGCGGTGCTACTGCTGAACGGCAACGCCGTGGAAGCAGAGAAGGTGTTTCGCGAAGACCTGGACCGCAACCCGCGCAATCCTCGCTCGCTATTCGGCCTGGCGGAGACTCTGCGGTCGCAGAATCGCACCTACGACGCGCAGTTTGTGGACAAACAATTTCAATCCAACTGGAAAAGTAAAGACATCAAGCTGAAGATCACGGACCTGACATAACGAAACACCCCAACGCAGGCCTTCACTTTACGGCGACGGTGAGATTTACCGTTGCCGTAAAATTTATCTTCTCGCCATCGAAGTAGCTCGTGATTTCCTTGATCACAGCCTTGTCTATTTGCGCTCGCTCAATTTCGGGAACCGATTTCAGCAACGGCGCAAACGGGACCGCGACATCCTGAAAATATTCCCAGAGTTCAACAGGGGAGCCCGGCCAGGTCCATGGCAATGTGACAAGCTGCTCACTGACCCTGGCGAAGCCCGCTTGGCGCATGGCCTGTTCCAGCACACCGGGCTTGCCGAAAGCAAACATTTTACGCGCCGGCTCTGGCAGATCGGCGGAAAGCGCCCGCATGACCGTACCTGAAGTCGTCGCAAAATAGGGCTGTTCCATCGGTCCCCAGGAAACCAGGGTTGCCGTGCCCGCGGGCTTGAGAACCCGGCGCATTTCGCTGAATGCGCGCGGCAGATCGGAGAAGAACATCACTCCTAATCGCGAGGTGATGCGGTCAAATGTGTCGTCGGCAAAGGGAAGTTGATGGGCGTCAGCCTGCTGGAATTTTGTATTGGTGAGTCCGCGCTGCGCCGCTCGCTCTTCGGCAATCCTAAGCGGCGCCGGCGAAATATCCACTCCGGTGACTGTTCCGATTCCCACCAGCGCAGCCAGAGAGATGGATGGCTCCCCTGTGCCGCAAGCGATATCGAGTACGTGCATTCCAGGCTGGACCCTGGCTGCGGCAACGATAGCCGCTGTCAAGTCGCTGCCCATGGCAGCAGACTGTTTACGCCATTTCTGGCTGGCGTTCGCCCGGGCGAAGCTGTTCCAATCGGTGTTGGCGGTCGGCGGTTTCACCGGACTATTATCCCGCAGCCGGGCCCACCTTCGGCCTTGAATAACGCCTCTGCTCAGTAGTCGTGGGCTCTACCGCGCCGCGATGCGCCTTTCTGGGCTCTTTCCCGGGTCTGAAGTTTGATGAGAGCTTCCTGAAACGCCAGCTGATGGTAGGCCTCGTCACGCCGGATCTCTTCGAACCGCTCGGCCACGTTCTCATCCCCGTCTTCCCGCGCTTCCTCGGCAAAACGCTTATAGAATGTGTCTACTTCGAAAGATTCACTCGCGATCGCGTCGGTCAGGTCCTGCTCGTCAGTGCCTGCCAATTCCATCAGGTCCGCCTGCTCGGCGAAATGCTCCAGGTATTCCTGGTCCGCGGTTTTATCGAACAAGTCGGCCAGTTCATTGCGTCCACTCTTGCGCGCCTGGCGGGCAAAGAGTTTGTACTTGGCAAAAGCAAACGCCTCGCCGTGCATGGCGTTTACCAGGTTCTTCCTGCTGCGATCGGAGATCGCGTGTTCAATGGCAGTTTTGTCTGGCATAATGGTCTCCACGGGCCAGTATGCTTGACTCTGTTGTGTTGGCACTGTGTCGGCTGTCACCCTTTGGTGTGACTTAGAGGCCAGCAGAACTCCGGGCAGCAAAGTTTACTGGCAGGAGGTAAGTGATGAAGGCGGAAAACATTTCGCGGATGGGAAATCAGGTAGTGGAAAGCATGTCGGATATAGCAGAAAAAGCGCGCGACCTCTCAGCTAAGGTCAAGGAAGGCCTTAACGATACTTATAACGATCTGGGCCGAACGGTCAGGCGCGCCAAGGCCGCAGCGGACGACCGCATCGATGACGTTCGTGGCACCATCAAGGACCGCCCTATCGCCTCAGTAGCTACGGTAGCTGCTGGCGCATTCGTGGTGGGCGCCCTGACCGGGTGGCTGCTGGGCCGCAGAGACCGCTCCTAGTAGATCCCCGCAAATTCTGCTCTTCAAACAATCGCAGGCTACATTTGCGTTCAGAGGCACCCGCGGCAACGGCTTGCGCCCTGATTAATGCAGGGCCAGGGTTCACTCCCAATCAGCTTGAGGTTGCCAGGGCTTCATCCAACTCAAGTTCGTCCGCCGAAAGAGTTAACGCGTTGTTTTTTGTGTTCATCAGATCTTTGGCTTTGGCGGCGATGTGCTCGGCGCTCACGCCAAATTCCCTGATCAACTCCCACGGCGCGCCGCTCTCTCCGAAGCGGTCCTTGATTCCGATAGCGCCTGTCAGTACAGGAACGCCATAAAGCTCTTTGCTGGCGGTTATCACTCCGCTTACCCGCCAGGCCAGTGCGCCAATCTGGTGCTCTTCAGCCGTGACAATGATTCCCGTCTCGCGCGCGGCGCGAATCACCGTGTTCTCATCAAACGGTTTGAGCGTGTGCATGTTGATGACCCGGGTTTCGAACCCGTATTCATTTTTCAGAATCCAGGCTGCCCGCATGGCTTCCGGCACCATGGGACCACAAGCGATAATGGTGAGGTCTTCATCTTCATTCCTGTAAGACTTCGCCAGGCATTGTTCGAAGGCATCCATCATCATCGGCGTTTCGCGGCGCAGGCGAAGAACGTTGGCCATTCCCACCACGAACGGTGATTCGTTGCGGGTCATAACCGGCGTCGCTTCCCTGGCAAATCGGATGTACTTGGGGCCCACGTGGTCAAACAGCAGGCTGGCCGTGGCTTTGCGGGTTTCTTCCACGTCGGCCGGCACCACCACGGTCATGTTCGGCAGGCTCATCATGGCTGAACAGTCTTCCAGGGCCTGGTGGGTCGCGCCGTCACCGCCCACGCTCACTCCGCCGTGGGCGCCGGCAATCATCACGTTGAAATTTCCATAGCAAACTGAAACCCTTATCTGGTCCAGGTTCCTTGCCGCCGCGAACGTGGCGTACGTGCCAAAAACCGGAAGCTTGCCTTCACGCGCCAATCCTGCCGCCACGGAAGTGGCCGACTGCTCCGCGATGCCCATGCTGAGCCACCGCTGCTTGCGTTCAGGATGCTGGCTGTAAAATTCATTGATGGTGATGGATCCGCTGATGTCCAGGCCAAGACAGCAAACGCGCGGATCGTCGCCCCCTTCACGCAGCGCCTGGCCGAATCCAGCCCGCGTCGGTTTCATCTCCACTTTCATGGTGTGCCCGGAGTTCCACCAGTAGTCGGTGCTGAACGCCGGCATTCCCGCCTGCTGTATCCGCTGCACCGACGATTGATAATCCCGGGCATAAGCAAGAAGACCGGAGACTGGAATCTTGTCCGCCACTTTCAGTTCGTTCAGCGCCAGGTCCAGTTCCTGCTGGTTCGGCGCACGGCCATGCCAGCCGGCGTTGTTCTCCATAAAGCTGACGCCCTTGCCCTTTTTGGTGTAGCAGATGAGTACAGTAGGCCGCTTCAGGTCGCTGTGCTTCAAGAGCTCAAGGGTCTCTACGATCTGTTCCATGTCATGCCCGTTGATGCGGAGCACATTCCAGCCAAAGCTTTCATATTTCTCGTTGAGCGGGTCCACGTTCATTACGTCCGCGACCGGCCCATCAATCTGGAGATGATTTTCATCAATGATGGCTATCAGGTTGTTGAGTTTGTAATGCGCGGCCTCCATGGCCGCTTCCCAGATCTGCCCCTCCTGCTGCTCGCCATCACCCATAATGCAAAACGTGTGCGACTTGATCCCATCCATCTTCTGCGCCAGAGCCAGACCTACGGCGATGCTCAGTCCCTGGCCAAGCGATCCCGTCGAAGCTTCAATGCCTGTCACCCTCAAGCGATGCGGATGTCCCTGAAAGGGCGAGCCCAGCTTGCGCAACGTCATGATGTCCTGCTTGGCGAAGTAGCCGGAAAAGGCCAGCCCGGTGTAGAGGGCCGGCGCCTTATGGCCGCCGGACCAGACAATGCGGTCACGCAGCTTCCACTCCGGGTTCCTGGGATCGTGATTGGCGCAGCGAAGATAGAGGGCCGCGGTAAGGTCCATGACGGAAAGGGTGCCACCGGCATGGCCGGACCCCGCCGCACACAGCGCGGTAAGGGCGTATCCGCGCATCAGGCTGGCTTGTTCTTTGAGTTCGTCGATCGTGAACTGAGTGACGGCCTTGCCGTCAATGGAGTTGATGATAGCCATCATTTGCCTCGTGGGGGCGGCGGCAACGTACGCGCGGCGCATCCTGAGAAGCAATTCTGGCTGCTTATCTCACGCGGCGGCAGTGATGGCGGTCACATAGCCGCAGGACGCCCTAATCGCCTTAATCTTTAAGAAGAATCTGAAATTCAGCCCCAGATTTTGACTTTAGTGATGGCCCAGAACCGCATGCGGCACGTACACCGACTCCAGTTGGGAGATTTCCTTTTGCGTCAGCTTCAGCGCCAGCGCTGCCACGGCGTCAGGCAGGTGATGCGGCTTGGACGCTCCCACGATAGGAGCGGTCACGCCCGGTTTTTGCAACAGCCATGCCAGCGCCACCTGGGCCGGCGGTACGCCACGGTCTTTTGCCACCTGCTCCACGCAATCAACCACTCGGTCGTCAGCTTCCTGGGTATAAAGCTTCTTGGTGTAATCATCTTCCTTCGAGCGCAAAGTACTGGTCTTGCGGTTACCGGCCAGCACGCCCCGCGCCAGCGGACTCCACGGCAGCAGTCCGATGCCCTCCGCCCGGCACAGCGGGGTCATCTCCCGCTCCTCTTCCCGATAAACCAGGTTGTAATGGTTCTGCATGGTCACAAAACGAGTGAGGCCGAGCCGGTCAGAGGTGTGGAGCATCTGCGCGAACTGCCAGGCAAACATCGATGAGGCTCCGATGTAGCGCGCTTTGCCCGATTTCACCACGTCATGCAGCGCGGTCATTGTCTCCTCGATCGGCGTTTCGTAGTCGAAGCGGTGGATCTGGTAGAGATCAACGTAATCGGTGCCCAGGCGCCGCAAACTGTCGTCAATGGCGTGCATGATGTGCTTCCGGGAAAGCCCCTTCTGGTTGGGATCGTCTCCCAAAGGAAAGAAAACCTTGGTGGCAATCACCACCCGGTCGCGCGACGGACCAAATTCCTTAAGCGCGCGGCCCAGAATCTCTTCACTCGCGCCCAGCGAATACATATCTGCGGTATCAAAGAAATTGATGCCGAGTTCCAGGGCCTGCCTGATGAACGGGCGCCCTTCTTTCTCTTCCAGTACCCACTGGCGCCAGCTCTTGACGCCATATGTCATGCATCCCAGGCAAATTCTGGAAACTTTTACGCCGGTCGAACCAAGGTTGGTGTATTCCATTTCGTGGTTGTCGCTTCCTTTTCAGAAAACAGATGCCGGACGGTTCGTCGCTCTTTTTTCCGCGAGATTTTTGGGCAGCAAGCCCGATTCCGGTCAGAACTACCGCCCGGATATTTTACGCCGTGGCGCCTTTCTCTTCTCCAGTTGGCGATAGTAGGTCGCCGCGTTATCGGCGAATGTGGCTTCGTATTGAGGGAACTGGCGCAGCGTCGCGAAATCTTTCAATGCCAGTCTTTTTTGGGTTTCTTCCAGGCTAAGTCCATCCTGGTACATGCGCGCCACCTGATCGCGCAATTCCGCCAGGTAAGCCCGAAAAACGCCAAGCTCCTTCCTGGTCGCCAGCGCAAAGTGGCCGGGAACAATATGGTCCACCGGCAGCGCGAGGATCTTATCCAACGCGACAATCCAGTTCTCCATGCCGCCTTCATCCATGGCCGGGCATGAGTTGGTGAGAAAAATATCGCCAGTCGCGATGGCGTGTTCGTCAGGAAAATAAACCACCACATCGCCCATGGTGTGCGCTGGACCGGGCTGGCGGATTTGAACCTCATGCCCGCCGACGTACAGCGTAAGGCCGCCAGGCCCCGGCGTTTCGTTCAGAGCGTAATCGGGCGAGTTCCTGGCCTTCCCACGCGTATATGCAGAGCTGATCACGATCGCATCTGGACCGATCACGTCATTTCCACCGCGGTGGTCCATATGGTAATGAGTGTTGATGATCCAGCGAATCGGCGCAGCCGATACTTTTCGGATTTCGGCCAGCAACTTGCGCGCTTCCTCGGCATTGACGCCGGTATCCACCACGAGTATCCCCTGCTCGCTCACTAAGAAGGTCGAGTTAGCGCTGCCGTCGTTTTCGGAAATATAGGCATAGAGATCGGGGCCGATCTTATCCACCGACGCGAAGGCGCTTGCCGCAAGAATGAGAAGCCCTGAAAAGACCACGAGCAATCGCAGAGATCTACTGTTCAAGCGCTTCCCCTTTTTCTCAGTTCACCGTTCGCAGCCAGCCTTGAGAGTCTCCGGATCGGGAGGCCCTCACCGATACGCCACAATGAACATCCGCCGGAACGGGAATAGCACCTTTCCCTGATCATTCGGGCGGTAGGCTTCCTGAATTCCTTCCAGGCACATTTCTTCAAACAGGCGGCGCTGCTCGTCGTCGGCCAGGCGGTCAAGATAGGGACGCATGCCGGTGCTGCGGATCCAATCAAACACGGCCTTGGGGCCATCCATCACGTGCTGATATTCGGTTTCCCAGATGTCCACCCGGCTGGCATTTTTGCGCAGCACATCGTAATAGAATGGCGCCGGCTGAACGGCGAATGTCCCTGCGGCGGTGGCCAGGGCCTTGCTCCAGCGCGGATCGCCTCCCGCCGCCACTTCCTGCATCACTGAGTGCGCGGCAGAGTGGAAATTGTTGGGCATCTGCGCTGCCAATGCTCCTCCCGGAGCCACGCCGTTGATCAGGCTGCGAAACAGCGTAGCGTGCCCCGGCACCCAATGCAGCGCGGCATTGGAAAAGATCAGATTGACTTCATGCTCCGGCTTCCAGCTTTCAATGTCGCCCAGCACCCAATGCCAGTCAGGATGCTTCTTCCTGGCCTGGGCCATCATCTCAGGCGAGTTGTCCACGCCAGTAAGGTCGGCATGTGGCCAGCGCTGGCGCAACAGCGCGGTGCTGTTGCCGGGACCGCAGCCCAGGTCGACGATCCTCGCGGGAGCTTCCAGATGGATTTGCGCGATTAAGTCGGACGCCGGCCTGCCGCGCTCGTCAGCGTATTTCAGGTATAGATTGGGATCCCATGCGGGCATCTACCAAAAAGAGTAATGGCGAGTAGCAGAAAGACGCAAGAGGGTCAGACGGTGACGGCGTTGGCCTTTCCCGCCTCAATGGCCTCCAGCATCGCCTCATCTTCGGCAAACTTGAACCAGGCCACCCCGCGTCTCTGCGCTTCTTTTTCTTCCGCGCGCGCCAGGCATTCAAGATCGGCCTTGCTGACCACCCGCAGTCCTTTGCCATGCAGATATTTGTGCATTTGCGCCGCATTGATCTGGGTATCGCGCGCCGTTTCCAGGTATTTCAGTACATGAACCGCTCCGACTTCCGCGTCATGCCGGGCAATGCCGACCAGGCCGTCGCTGGCTTTGCGCGCCCATCCCACCGCATACATTCCTTCCAGCACCTTCCCGTTCTGCGGATCAAACAATTCATACGCCGCCCGCTTGGGATCGCTCTGGTCCGGATTGATGACATAGCTGTCACGGTTGTAGGGCAGGCCCACGCCCGGATCAGCCACATCGCCTATGGCGAAGATCATGGTATCCACATCCAGGTTGGCGGTTTTGTCCGTGGCTTTGCAGGCGATGCTGCCGTCTCGCTCTGAGAGCACATTCTCCACGACGCTGAGCTGGTCAATACGCCCGTTCGCGCCGGCATGGATTGCCTGGGGCGAGCATAGGAAGCGGAAGCGTAGCCGCGCTTTGCCCTCCGGATGGGCGGCTGCCGGCGTCGCCAGCACTGGAAAAGTCTCTCCGGCCAGCTTGCTGATGTCCTGCCCCACCGCGGATAGCTGCGGCTGAATCCTGCGCAATTCTTCGTCAAACGCGCTGCGGTCAAGAAACTCCTCGATGTAGTCAAATTCCTTTTTGTCGAATTTGGCTTCAAACGGTCCTCGGCGCGCCACCACCACTATCTCTTCCGCGGTCTTGTGCGGCGCATCAATCAGCAGCCAGCGCGCAATATCCACCATCACATTGCCCATTCCGATGATCGCGACGCGCTTGCCGGTGGAAAAATCATGCGAGGTAAATGGCGGCAGCAGATTGTAGCTGTAAACAAAATCCTTGGCAGCGTACACGCCGCGCGCGTTCTCACCCTGGAGACCCAGTTTCTTGGTGCCCTGCGCGCCCACGGCAAAAACAATGGCGGAGGGCGCGAACTCCTGCAGCTCGGGAATCGTGACCGGTGACTGGTTCCCAATGGCGACGTGGCCGAAATAATGTACGTTGGGCAGGCTCAGCACCTTGGCAAACTGCTTACGCAGGCCAATTTTCATCTTGTCCTTGGTTGGATAAATCCCATACTCGGCCAGCCCACCTGGCTTGATATCGCGGTTCAGGATGATTACCTCGTGTCCGCCCTGGGCAATCTTCTGTGCGGCAAACATGCCCGCGGGACCAGCGCCAATCACAAAAACCGTTTTCACTTGCTCCCTCCTGATATCTCAACCTGCGCCAGGCGCGGAGCGGGTGTCTCCCTTTGACCTATCTGCACCTGGACTGTCTTCATTATCCCTTACCGTTCACGCCCATGCCCGCCCATGTTTCATACATTTTCCATCGATCAGCCACGTCCTGTTGGGCCTGCTCCAGCAGCTTTTTGGCCTCTTCAGGATGGCCCTGTTTGAGCATGGTATAGCGGGTCTCATTGTAAAGGTAGTCTTCCAGCGGAGCCGACGGAGCCTTAGAATCCAGCTGCATCGGGTTCTTGCCTTCCGCCTTCCGGCGCGGGTCAAACCGGAACAGCGGCCAGTGTCCTGACTGCACCGCGAGCTTTTGCTGCCCCAAACCCTGTTTCATGTCGATACCGTGGGCGATGCAATGGGCATAAGCGATGATGATGGAAGGGCCATCATAGGACTCGGCTTCATTGAAGGCCTTGAGTGTCTGCATATCTCCGGCGCCCATGGCGATCCGCGCTACATAAACGTTGCCGTAAACCATTGCCATGAGGGCCAGGTCTTTCTTGGGAGTGGATTTGCCCCCGGCGGAGAAACGCGCCACCGCGGCGCGCGGCGTGGACTTGGAGGTCTGACCGCCGGTGTTGGAATAAACCTCGCTATCAAGCACCAGGATATTCACGTTCTGGCCGGAGGCCAGCACGTGGTCCAGCCCGCCATAGCCGATGTCATAAGCCCAGCCATCGCCGCCCACAATCCACACATTGCGCTTGACCAGTGAGTCGGCCAGCAACAGAAGGTCCACCGCATCCAGGTTATCCGGGCTGAGGCGCAAGATATTCTTCAGCAATGTCACTCGTTCGCGCTGGGCATGGATGCCGGCTTCATTCGATTGGTCCGCCTTAAGCAGCGCTTCTACCAATTCTCCGCCGATGGTGCCCGAAAGCCCCTTGACCAGCTGGCGTGCGCGCTCCGTTTGCTTATCCTGTGATAAGCGGATGCCCAGCCCCAATTCGGCATTGTCTTCAAACAATGAGTTGGCCCACGCAATGCCGCGCCCCTCGCGGTTGAAGGTGTAGGGCGTGGTGGGAAGATTGCCGCCATAAATGGATGAACATCCCGTGGCATTCGCTACGATCGTGCGGTCGCCAAACAGCTGGGTCATCAGCTTGATGTAGGGAGTCTCGCCGCAGCCGGAGCAGGCCCCGGAAAACTCAAACAGCGGCTGGAGCAGCTGAACATCTTTGACCTGCGTCAGCGAAATCTTCTCGCGATTGAATTCGGGAAGGCCAAGAAAGAAATCCCAGTTCTTTCTTTCACTCTCGCGCGCTGCTGCCTGGGGCACCATGTTCAGGGCCTTATGGGTCGCGTCGGTCTTGCTCTTTGCCGGGCACACATCCACGCATAAGGTACAGCCGGTGCAATCCTCCGGAGAAACCTGGAGCGAGTATTTCATGTGCCCAAGGTCTTTCCAGCGCGCCTGCGCGGAGAGAAATGTTTTCGGCGCGCCGGCCAATTTGTCGTCGTCATAGAGTTTGGCGCGAATCGCCGAATGCGGACACACCAGCACGCACTTTCCGCACTGGATGCAGAGATCCTTGTCCCACGCCGGGATCTCAAGCGCTATATTGCGCTTTTCCCATTGCGATGTGCCAGCGGGGAAGGTGCCGTCCACCGGCATCCTGCTTACCGGAAGAAAATCGCCGTTGCCCTCGATAATGGGCCCGATCACGTTCTGCACGAATGCAGGCGC
>DASTPO010000407.1:0-5093 GCA_035762225.1 Candidatus Angelobacter sp. | reverse complement strand
CAACGCAATCCGAAACTAACCCGGGCGGACCTGGAAAAGGTGCTTGCCGACTATTTGGGAGTGGAAAAAGTGATCTGGCTGGGCCATGGCATCCAAGGAGATGACACTCACGGCCACGTCGACGATATTTCCCGCTTTGTGGCTGCGGACACTGTGCTCACCGTGGTTGAACGCAGCCGAGGCGATGCCAATTACGAGCCGTTGCAGGAAAACCTGCGCCGGCTGCGGGCGGCTACCGACCTTAACGGCCGAAAGCTTCAGGTGGTTGAACTACCACTGCCCATCCCGGTCGTCTTTCGCGGACAGCGGCTGCCGGCCAGCTATGCCAATTTCTATATTGCGAATGATCTGGTTCTGACGCCGACCTTCAATGATCCCAATGACCGTGTGGCGCTCAATATTCTCGCCGGTCTTTTTCCCCGCCGCGAGATTGTAGGCATTCACTGCGGCGATTTCATCTGGGGCCTTGGCGCCATCCACTGCATGACGCAGCAGCAACCCAAATAGCTCAACGGCTCGCAATTAGACAGCTCAGTCTGCTGCCGCTGCCGTCTTTGGCCGATATTGAAATAACTCCGGATCGCTCTTCTGTAGTTTTTCCAGCGTATCTTTCCACACTGCGGGAATCGCCGGCATGGCTCCAATTTCTTTCTTGGCGGTGAGCGCGTGCTCCATCTTGATGGGAATCGGCTTGAAGCCGGTAGCCTGGGCGGCCATGGCAACCGAGATGTTGCGGGCGCACATTCCTTCCAGCAGCATCATGCGCAGCAGCGCCACCTGGATATTCGGGCCTGACGTCAGGGCGCCATGGTTGGGCAGAATCACCGCAGCGTGTTTGGCAACGGCGTCCGCAAAGGGACGCACTCTATCCTCGCTGGCGGCGGTGCCGGTGTAATCCTCTTCCACTATCCCCACGTCCCCGGCAAGGATGCAGCTTTCCTGGTCATAAATCTCCGGCAGGCGGCGAAATGTTCCCCAACTCACCGTGGCCGGAGGATGTGTGTGCGCCAGAGCCGTGATATGGGGATTGAAGCGGTGAATCACGGCGTGCAGCGCGATCGTGTCATTGACGTAGGGATCGATCGAAGGGTCATGCTCGAGCACTTTCCCGTCAAAATTGAAGGTGCAGATGTCGGCCGGACGAAGCGTTCCAAACGACGGGCCAAAGCGGTTCATCAGCATTTTGTTATCGCCGATCACCACACTCAGGTGTCCCGCAACTCCGGCGCTTAGGCCCGCACGGAAGAGAGCACGCGCCGCGCAACAGATATCAAACTTAATCGCTTCAATCATAGAAGACATCGCCTGCCTCCAAGCCTTTTCGATGAGATCGTAGCTTGTGGCGCATGTTTTAACAAGGCGGCACTGAAAACAACGGCTGAAAAGCGAAACTGCCCGAAGACATTGTCTTCAGGCAGTCCGGTTTGGTTCGAGTTAAGTTATTTCTTCTTGCGGCTGATCAGGCCGGTGAAAAGTGAGCCGAGGCCCAGAAGTCCCAGCAGGGGCAGCGGAGAAGCGGTTTGCGGCAGTTTCTGGCCGGCATCGTCGCTCTTGTTGTCGGACTGAGCTGCAGGAGCCGCGTCAGCGGTGGTTGCGCTCTTGTCGGTTGCGCTCTGGTCAGCGGTGGCCGCGGGAGCGGTGGTGCTGGAAGCAGCCGCGCTCTGGTCAGCGGCCGGAGCCGTCGTGGTGGCCGGAGCAGTGGTGCTGGAAGCAGCTGCGCTCTGGTCAGTGGCCGGAGCCGTCGTGGTGGCCGGAGCAGCCGTGCTGGAGGCGGCGGCGCTCTGGTCGGTTGTGGATGAGGTGCTGGGCGTAGTCGCCGGAGGATTTACCGGAGCGCTGGCGCTCTCAGAGGCGGCTCCCGCGGGGCTCGTAGAAGTCGTCGCGGCGGCTGCGTTGGCGTTGTTGGTATCGGTGGTCGGCGTCTGGCTGCTGCCCGGGGCTACGGGAGTGCTGTTGGCGCTCTGGTTCGACGCGCTGGTCGAAGAAGTTGCCGATTGGTCAGTGGTCGCAGGAGCGGCGGTGCTGGAAGCATCGCTGGTCGTGCTCGGGCTGCTGGCTTGCGAACTGGCAGCCGCAGCATCGGTGCTGGAGCTCGGCGCTGCGCCGGTGCTGGCCTGGTTATTGGTGCAGGAGTCAGAAATCATGTTGACTGAGCTGACCTGGATGGATCCATCGCTCGCGCGTGATCCCTGGATCTGTACCTGGTGTCCATCGTGCGGCTTCAGGACGGAGCTGTCACCCTGCAGGTTGACGCTCTGGCCGTTGTCGGAAGCAAGCACCCAGTTTCCGCCGGACTGCTTCAAGCAGCCGCTCATGGAAGCCTGCTGATCGCCACCCGTGGTGCTGGTGGCAGTCGAGTTCTGATTGGTTTGATCCGTGGTGGATGGACTGGTGGAAGGACTGGTTTGGCTCGGCTGCTGCTGGTCCGGTGTGGTGCCAGGTGTGCTGCTCTGTGAGCCGCTTGACTGCGCGAATGCCATACCCGTTGTCAGCATCAGCGCCAATACGAATTTCTTGTTCATGTCGTTGCTCCTTCGAAGTTTCGCCCCTCGGGGCCGATCGAGTTCCCTCGCCAACGTCCGCTGAGGATGGACGCCGATAACTGTTTAGAGACGAGTAACTATCGCGGGGTTGACTGGGGAAAAAACATAAGCAGAGCTGCCGCTCGTGTAAACTTTTTTAAAGAAGCAGGCAACATCTGAGTTTTCTCATGCAAGAAAGCACAACAACCATGCTGCTAAGTGATGAAGCCGTGATGGAGCTGGCCCTTGAACAGGCACGCATGGCAGCCGAGGCAGGCGAGGTGCCTGTTGGCGCCATAGTAATTAAGGATGGCAAGATCCTTGCAAGAGGCCACAATCGTAACCTGCTGGATAACGATCCCTCGGCACACGCCGAGATTGTGGCTTTGCGCCAGGCAGCGGCCCAGATCGGCAATCATCGCCTCACGGGTTGCGTCTTGTTCACCACCATCGAACCCTGCGCCATGTGCGCCGGCGCCATGGTGCATGCGCGCATCGCCCGGCTGGTTTATGGAGCACGTGATCCAAAGGCCGGCGCGGATGGTTCAGTGATGCAGCTTTTGAACCACGCCAACCTGAACCACAAGATGGAAATTACCTCCGGCGTTCTATCGGGCAGATGCTCAGAAATCATTACGGCGTTCTTCCAGACCCGCCGCAAGGCCTGACGGCACTCCGCTCTAAAGGCAATTCGATTCTTGCCGATACTCACAACAGCCGTTCCCTGCGGCACAGATGACCAGGTTCCATGCCCGCCGGCCATCTACTAATTTGACTGGATTACTAAGCCGGTTATGCCCTGCAATTTTGAATGGTATCTCTCTGAGACTCTGGTCGCTGATCCGGGCGAGATCAGGAACCGTCCTGTACGTCTTGGCCCATTTTCCAGTGAGCAGGAATGCAGCGCTTTGCTGGAAAGCATGAAAGCCATCACCCGATTTCACGAGGCACACCTGGCGGTGACAAAAAGATTGCGCGCGGAAAAAAGGGTCCGCATTGCCATGCCGGTTCGCCTTCGCTGCTCGCCTTCAGATGCGGAGCCATGGCTTGCCTATACCATCGACATTTCCAACTCAGGCGCGCGGATCACTGGTGTGGAACACCCGTTGCGCTTTGGCCAGATCGTGGAGCTGCATTGTGGACGCCGGAAGGCTCCGTTCCAGGTAGTGTGGATTGGCTCGCCCGAAACCAACACCACGGGCGAGGCTGGCCTTGAGTGTCTCTCTCCGGAAGATAACGTCTGGGATCTGGACCTCTCTCAACAGCAGGACCAAGAGCCGCTTCAGCATGAACTCGCCCTGGCCCGCTCCGTGCAGAACAAATTTCTTCCCCAGGATAAGCCCGCACTGCGAACCCTGGAATATGTGGCTGATTGTATTCAGGCGCGAACCGTAGGGGGAGATTACTACGACTTTTTGGACATGGGGCCCGGACGAGTGGGTTTCGTAATGGCCGATGTATCCGGAAAAGGCATTGCGGCCGCCCTGCTGATGGCCAATTTACAAGGCTCGATTCTTGCTGAGAACAGCATCGTTTCGCTCGACCTGGCCCGGCTGCTTCGCGACGTCAACCGCCATTTCTACGAGCATACTGAAGGGAATCTCTACGCAACGCTCTTCCTTGGCTGTTATGACGATGCAACACGCAAGCTGCAATACGTCAATTGCGGCCACAATCCACCCCTGCTCCTGCACGCCGACGGCGCCCTGGAGACACTGGATGCCACTTCCACCGTACTTGGCATTTTCAAGGACTGGACCGGCTCGATTGCAGAAGCCAGCGTGGAAACCGGCGCTGTCCTGGCCATGTACACTGACGGGATTACCGAAGCTTGCGACGCCTCCGGCGAGGAATTTGGAGAAGCCCGGATCCTGCAATGCATGGCGGAAGACCCAGAGCTTCCGGCTGCCGACTTGCTAAGAAAGGTGGAACGGGCAGCTGAAACTTTTCGCCAGGGCGAACAGCAAGACGATCTCACGCTGCTGATTGCTCGCGGCTTATGAGGCAAAGTTTTTAAGCTAACCGCGGGCATCCATGGCGAGTCAAACCCCTTATCATGGCAGCTGGATCCTTTGCTTCTCTTCCCCAGGACCTACGATATGGCGTACGCATGCTGGCCAAAGCGCCGATGTTTTCACTGATCGCGATTCTTACTCTGGCGCTGGGTATCGGGGCCAACACTGCGATCTTCTCGGTCGTCAATGGCGTGCTGCTCAATCCCCTGCCGTTCCCTGAGCCCGACCAACTGGTGTCGATGTTCCAGAGAATATCCAGCTTTCCCAACGCTTCCATTTCTTATCCGAATTTCCTTGACTGGCGGAAGATGAACACTACGTTTGCGGACATGGCAGCGTATCGTTCAACCGGATTCAATCTATCCGGCATCGGCGAACCCGAACGACTGCGCGGTGAGATGATCTCTGCCGGCTTTTTTGAGATCCTGGGAGTCCACCCAGCCATGGGCCGTACATTTTCTGCCGACGAAGACCGCCTGGGAGCGAACCCCACCGTGATGATTACCGAGGGGTTGTGGAAGAGAAAGTTTGGCTCGCGCAAAGACATCATCGGCCA
>DASTPO010000406.1:0-10055 GCA_035762225.1 Candidatus Angelobacter sp. | reverse complement strand
CAACCCACAGATTCCCAATGTCCCTATCGGCGCATTTTCTCCTCTGGTCGGCAACCGCCCCTTCAACCGCGCTCCTCATACCGCCAGCTTCTACCTGGGGTACAGCCGGCGGAAGCTCACGCTGACGGTCAGTGGAAATTTCGTGAGCCGTCGTGACAGCAGCACATTTCTTTTTGACCCCTCGTTTGGCCCGGGCATGCTTCTTCCCAATCGCAACCTGGCGCAGGCATATCAGAAGATCGATTTCGGCGGCAGTTATCGCCTCGGCCGGCATTTGGAGCTTTATTCCTCGATCCAGAACCTTGTGAGCCAGCACTATGATCCCGTTCCGGGCTTTCCCGCGTTGCCGTTGAACTTTCGCGCCGGGCTCAAAATCACGGTAGGGGGAGAATCAGGGAAGTAGCGTCAGTAACTCGGCGTCCGGTGCTCATTTTTTGCGGGATTCTTGTACTGTGACCAAAGGACATCAACCAACGTCCTCATGCGTCAGAACGCGGTTGAACCTATGATGACAGTGGAAGGGCCGTCTGGACCGTACTCCCCATGGAACTTACAGCCGAGACACAACTGAATTCGCCACAACAATATTCGCCAACATCCACGCCAGTCCTGGATGTATTTCGTCCTTTGCCTCCACAGACCAAAGATGGTTTGAGCGCAGGGGAGTATTTTCTGGTCAGCAGCCTGGTCATCTTGACCCTGGTTGGCATGCCCGGCTTTCGCTCGCTGGTGGAGACAAGTTCGGGTGCTTTTCCTTTTTGGGCCATCCTGCTGCTTCCTGTCGCCGCGGCGCTTGTCGCCGGCGCGGTGCATGAGATCGGGCACTTTGCTGCGTCATTCTTCGCCGGGTTCAGGGTCACGCAAATAAGAGTCGGCCCCGTGTATCTGGGAAAAAACCCCAGGTGCGGAGAGCCATACTGCGGGGATGTGCTGACGCTGGGGCCGTGGGTGTTCGAATCTCGCGCGAACAGCCAGGCAGCGTTCTTGCGGCGCCGCCTCATGGTTCTGGTGCTTGGTGGCCCGCTGGCGAGCCTGTTGCTTGCCTTGCTGTTGGAGCTAACGCTGATTCTGGCTCAGCCGTCTTTCCTGGCCGGATTTGCATTGCAAATCGGCGCTGCGTTTTCGGCTCTTCTTGGCGTAGCCGCGCTGCTGCCGGATGTGAACCGTCGCGGAAACTTTTCTGACGGCGCCCGGCTGCTGATGCTCTTGAAGAACAATGAAAAGGCGGAGCGTTGGCTCTCCAACATTCTCTGCCAGACGGCGTTGAATCAAGGCCGGCATCCGCGGGACTGGAACGAGGGTTCGGTAGCCCGCGCAGCCGCCGTCAACGACGATTCGCGTGATGCCTTTGTCTCCCGCTGGCTGGCCTACCTGTGGGCCGCGGAGCGCCAGGACATCACCTGCGCCACCAAATATCTTGAAGGCGCGCTGGAGTCTCTGAAGTTCGCAACCCCACGTTTGCGTGATCACCTGTTTCTGGAGGCCGCCGTCTTTCAGGCCTGGTTCCGCGATAACCCATCCAAAGCGCTCTTCTGGGTTTACCGCATCCGCAGCAAGAGGCTCACACGTCTGCAAAAGCTGCGGCTCGATATCGCTTTACTGTGGGCGGAGGGGCGCCTGTTCGACGGCTGGGAAAAGCTGGGCAAGAACTACCTGCCCATGCTGCGGGAGCTGCCGGAGTCACCCGGGCGGCACCTGGCGGAAGAGAGCGCGCTCGAGTGGAAACGCCAGATGGAATCCAGGATGCTGACACGCGCGTGGCGCAGCATGTATTCAATTTCCCGGCAGATCGAACCGGCTTCATTACAGGCAGCTTTTTCAGCGCCGCAAAACGACAAAATCGCTTCGTGGTAATATTTTTTTGTGTCCCCTTCCAGGAAATTGCGGCGAGGCGGACGTGTCAAATCCAGGCCTCGCCAAAGCGCCACCCATCTTGTGGTAATCACCGGCATGTCCGGGTCCGGCAAAGCTTCAGTGCTCAAAGCTTTTGAGGACCTGGATTACTATTGCGTCGACAACCTGCCGATTGATCTGATTCCCCGTTTTGCCGATCTGGCCAAACAATCGGCTGAAATCGAAAAGGCCGCGCTGGTAGCCGATATTCGTGAAGGCGACCAGCTGCGCCGCCTTCCCCGGATCATCCAGTCGCTGCGCAAGCAGCTCAAGACCACGGTGCTGTTCCTGGAGGCTTCCGATGAAGCCCTGTTGCGGCGGTTCAGTGAAACCCGCCGGCCCCATCCGCTGGGCAAGGAATCCACCGTCAAGACTGCTCTGAAGCAGGAGCGGCGGCTGCTGCAACCCATCCGCGACCTGGCGGACATGGTGGTGGACAGCTCAAAATTCAACGTCCATGAACTGCGCTCGCACATTACGGCAAAATTCACCGCCGGCAGCACAGACAAAGACATTCTGGTTTCGGTGGTGAGCTTTGGCTACAAATCGGGCGTGCCGAACGATGCAGACCTGCTCTTTGACGTCCGTTTCCTCCCTAATCCGCATTTCATACCGGCATTCCGGCCCTACACCGGACGCCACCCGCAGGTAGCGAAATATATTCGCTCGTTCCCCCAGACCCAGGAATTCATCGACCGGATGTCAGCCTTGTTGGTGTACCTGATCCCGCATTATGTGCGCGAGGGCAAGAGTTATCTCACTATCGGTTTTGGCTGCACCGGCGGCCAGCATCGCTCAGTGTTTATTGCAGAGGAAGTCAGAAAACTGCTGGGAAAGGCGGGATACAGGGTGAAAATCGTCCATCGGGATTCACCGCGTTAACAATACTTTACTTCGATTCAAACGCACCTGTTTCAGTCACCCTCCTTTAGAATGGGAGCAATGTTTTCCGCTTCCATGGGTGCCGTATGCGACAACTGAGAAGGTTGCTGGCATACCTCCGTCCTTACCTGCCGCATTTTATCGGCTCCATACTGCTGCTGGCTGTGGTTGGACTCATGGACGCGTTCCGCATTCTGCTCATGGGGCCAATCATCGACCGGGTATTGAATCCGGCGTCGCCCGGGCGGACACTTTCCCTGTTCAACATCCCGGGCACACAGCACGCCGTCTATCTGCAGGATTTTGTCCCCCAGCATTTCCGTAATCCCCTGAACGTTGTGGTGGTGGCCCTGGTGGGCACCGCGATCATCAAGGGCATTTGCGACTACATTGGCACGTATCTGGTGAACTATGCCGGCTTCGGCCTGATCACCGACCTGCGAAACAATGTGTACGATCGGCTGTTGCAGCGATCGATAGCATTTTTTTCGCGTCACTCCACGGGCACGCTGGTTTCAACCGTGGTGAACGACGTGGAAAAAGTTCAGGTCACGCTCACGATCGCGCTGGCGGAATTTTTGCAGCAGTTCTTTACCCTGGTGTTCCTGATCGGCGTGGTCATCGTGCTGGGACACAAGATGGCGCTGGTGCTTCTGATCTTTGTCCCGTTTGTGATTGTTTCAGCGGGAAAAATCGGCCGGCGGGTGCGCACGACAACGCGCAAAGGCCAGGATAAGCTCGCCGATATCCAGAATATCCTGCATGAAAGCATTACCGGCAATCGCATTGTGAAGGCCTTCACCATGGAGAAATGGGAGAGCCAGCGCTTTTTAGCGGCGGCCAAAAAGCTTTTTCGCGCCAACCTGCGCTCGGTGGCGGTGCAAGCTGTCAGTTCGCCGCTCATGGATATTCTCGGCGTTGCGGCGGTAGCGCTGCTGTTGTGGATCGGGCGCACCCAGATCAAAACCGGCGCCATGACTCCCGGAATTTTCATTGCTTTTATCATCGCGGTTTTCCGGCTTTACGATCCTGTGCGCAAAATGGCTTTCTTCAACAACAGTTTTCAACAGGCGGTGGGCGCTTCTCAGGAAATTTTCCGTCTGATGGACGAGAAGGATGAGATAGCGGATCGCCCTGACGCCCTCGCGCTGCCGGCGTTTCGCGATCGGGTTCGGTTTGAGAACGTCAGTTTTTCCTATAGCGGCGCCAACGGCGCAGAACCTGAGATCCTGCGCAATGTAAACCTGGAGACGCGTGCGGGTGAGATTGTGGCGATTGTCGGCTCCAGTGGCGCGGGCAAGAGCACGCTGGTGCATTTGATACCGCGCTTTTTTGACGTGACCTCAGGCGCCATCAAACTGGATGGCATGGACGTGCGCGACGTGACGGTTTCCTCACTGCGGGCGCAGATCGGCATTGTCACGCAGGAAACCATCCTTTTTAACGATACGGTGCGAAATAACATCGCTTACGGCCAGCCAAATGTCCCTTCTGACACGGTGATGGAGGCAGCCCGCGCCGCGCTGGCACACGACTTTATTCTTCGGCTGCCGAATGGTTATGACACAGTGATCGGCGAGAAAGGGCTGCGGCTTTCTGGAGGAGAGCGCCAGCGCATCGCCATTGCCCGGGCAATCCTGAAGAACGCTCCCATCCTGATCCTGGACGAAGCCACCTCGGCGCTGGACACGGAATCGGAAGCGCTGGTTCAATCGGCGTTGCAAAACCTGATGTCAGGACGCACCGTGTTTGTAATCGCACACAGGCTGACGACTGTCCGCCATGCGGACCGCATCGTGGTCCTTGAAGGCGGGCGCATCAGCGATTCCGGAACGCACGAAGACCTGCTAACCCGCCTGGGAACGTATCGAAAATTATATGAATTGCAGTTTCTGGATTTAGACCCCAAAATGGGTGACGAAGCCGCCGGGGTAGCCGCCCGTGGGCCGCAGATAAAGAACTGAAGGTCCTCGCATACAGACAATGTCCATCCGTTCCATGACAGGGTTCGCTCAGGTGAAGTCTCATGCAGGTGAAGGCACCTCATTCACGCTCTCACTGAAGGCGGTCAACCATCGTTTCCTGGACCCGCAACTGCGGATGCCCATGGAGCTTGACGAACTGGAGATGAAGGTCCGGCGCGTGCTCAAGGAGCGGCTGGCGCGCGGCCATGTTGAAGTCACGCTCAGCATGGAACGCCGGGGCGGCGAAGGCTACGATTTCAATCGCGAGATGGTTGGCGGATACGTCACCGCCTTCCGCAAAGCGGCCAAGGAATTTGGCACCGGCGGCGAGCCCGACCTGAACAATATTTTCCGCATGCCCGGCGCGCTGGGCACCGCCACTCCTCTGGATGGCAATTTTGAGACCGCAGTGCTGGGAGCGCTCGACCAGGCAATCCAGAAGCTGAATGTCATGCGCGAGCAGGAAGGGCGCGGGATGGAAGCCGAACTGCGCCGCCGGCTGGATGCACTGGAACAAGCCACAGAAGAAGTATCCAAGCTGCGCGCCGCGGTCTCGCGGGCATACATGGAGAAAGTACGGTCGCGCATGCAGGAGCTGCTGGAGAATGCCGATCCTGACCGCATCCTGCAGGAAGCCGCTATTCTGGCCGAGCGCAGTGACATACAGGAAGAATTGGTCCGCCTGCACACCCACATCGAACACTTCCGCAAATTGCTGGACCACGGCGGCGAGGTGGGCAAAAAACTGGACTTTCTCCTGCAGGAACTCAATCGCGAAGCCAACACGCTGCTTTCCAAGACTTCCGGCGTGGCGGGCGAGGGACTGCGCATCACCGAACTTGGACTCCAAATGAAGTCGGAGATCGAAAAATGCCGCGAGCAGGTACAAAACCTGGAATGAGCGGCATACTCTATATCATCTCAGCGCCCTCCGGTTCCGGCAAAACCACGCTTGTGAATGAACTGCGCCAGTATGTGCCCAACCTGGAATTCTCCATTTCCTACACGACGCGATCGCCGCGGGGAAGCGAACAGGACGGCCGGGAATACCATTTCATCACCCACGGCGAATTTGAGGCCATGATCGAGCGGGGCGAATTTCTGGAGTATGCGCTGGTCTTCGGCAACTATTACGGGACCACCAAGTTCGTTTTGGAGCAGGCCCGGGCGCGGGGCAATGATGTGTTGCTGGATATCGATGTCCAGGGGGAGCGCCAGGTGAAGCAGAAAATGCCGGAAGCGCTGAGCATTTTTGTGTTGCCGCCAAGCCGCGCGGAGCTGGAATCACGCCTGAGAAAACGCAGCCTGAGCGAGAATGTCCATGCGGAGGAAGTGATTCGCCGCCGCCTGGCCACGGCCCGCCGCGAGATCGAGAAGTATCCGAACTATGACTACATTTTGATCAACGACCGGCTGGAACAGTCAGTGGACCGCCTGCAGGCCATCGTGCTGGCGGAGCGTATAAGAAGCTCGGGCATCGCCCCTTCCGGCGAAGGAAAGCGGTACCTGGAAACAGCGGAGAAGTGCCGGAAGTCAAAAATGGAAGATCAGATCAAAGGGGTCCTGGGGTCCTTTGACGATTCCGCTGCCGGAGCAAAGACCTAGCTGGAACAGTGATTCCAGTGCTGTGGTTGGCGCTTCTTGGAAGTTGTCCCAAGTCTGCCACTACCTTCGAGTTGCGGAGCCGACTACAATAATTACATGAAGATTGCCCTGGGTGTTACCGGCGGAATTGCGGCATATAAGGCGGCAGAACTGGTCCGCCTGCTGCAGGACCGCGGTGTGCGCGTGCAGGTGGTGATGACCAGGGCAGCGCAGGAGTTTGTTCGTCCCCTGACGTTCGCCGCGCTGAGCGGAGAAAAGGTGATTACCGACCTTTTTGGCGCCGGGGCGGAAGAGCCCAACATCGATTCCGCGGTCGAGCACATCGCTGTCGCGCAGGCCATTGATGCGCTGGTTGTTGCGCCTGCCACTGCGGACGTGATCGCAAAATTCGCCCACGGCGAAGCCAATGATTTTCTGACTACTCTTTTTCTTGCCACCACGGCGCCGGTGGTGGTGGCGCCGGCGATGAATGTGAACATGTGGAAAAATCCCGCAACCCAGACGAATATTCAGGTGTTGAAGGCGCGCGGCGTTACCGTGGTTGAGCCCGACGCGGGTTACCTGGCTTGCGGCATGGTGGGCGCAGGTCGGCTCGCGGCGAACGAAACGATTGTTCAGGCGGTGCTACGGGTGCTCCACGCGGAGCAGGACCTGGCCGGCGAAACTGTTCTAATCACGGCCGGACCGACGCGCGAGCCAATTGATCCCGTGCGCTACCTCGGTAATCGTTCCAGCGGAAAGATGGGATATGCGCTGGCGGAAGCTGCGTTGCGGCGCGGTGCGAAAGTGATTTTGGTTTCCGGACCGACGGCGATCAAGCCGCCCGCCTCGGCGGAAACCATTCCAGTACAGACGGCCGCGGAGATGCGAGAGGCCGTGATGGGCCACCTGGAACGCAGCTCCATTGTGATCAAGGCGGCTGCTGTGGCCGATTTTACGGTGCGCCGCGCGGCCGATGAGAAGATCAAGCGCAAAGGCCCTATGATGCTGGAGCTGGAGCCGACCGCGGATATATTGGCGGAGATCGGCGCCAGGAAAGGCAGCCGTATTGTTGTGGGCTTTGCGGCGGAAACGAACGACGTGCTGGCTAACGCCCGCAAAAAGCTGGAGATCAAATCGCTGGATGCCATCGTGCTTAACGATGTTTCGCAGCCGGGAATCGGCTTTGATTCCGAACGCAACGCGGTCACCATCCTGACCCGGGCCGGCGCGGAAGCCGTACCCGAAACCAGCAAATGGGAAGTAGCGCACCGGGTGCTGGATGCGGTGGTGCGGATCAAAGCTGCACGCCCGACGAATTTACCGCACACCGCTCTCTGAGCAAGCGCTCACTGCCCCATCGTCGAATGGCATGTATTTACTTACGCCGAATAAACATTTATTTTTGCTGGACATGCCCAAGCCTCTGGATCCCGCAATCAGGAAGCAACTTGCTGAACGCGTGAATTATTACCGTGAAATGGGGATCTACGATTTTTACCGCCGACCGGTGGACAGCGCCAAGGTCATGTTGCAGCTTGCCGTCGAGGAGACGGCGGTTGAGGAGAAGATCATCGCCCCCAAAAGTTCCATTTCCAAAGCGCCATCCACGGCACCGCTGCCTGTCATTCAGGACAAACCTTCAGCGCTGAAGCTGATTCGGGAAGATATAGGCGACTGTACCCGCTGCCGCCTGCATAAAGGACGGACGAATCTGGTCTTTGGCGTCGGCAACGTCAATGCCGACCTGATGTTTATCGGCGAAGGACCGGGCGCTGATGAAGATGCGCAGGGCGAACCCTTTGTGGGCCGCGCCGGGCAGCTGCTGAATAACATGATTTCGGCCATGGGACTGAAGCGCGAGGACGTTTACATCGCCAACGTGGTGAAGTGCCGTCCGCCCAGCAACCGGACGCCGGAAAAAGATGAGTGCGACACCTGTTCGCCGTTCCTGATGCGCCAGATCGAGGTGATTCGGCCAAAAGTAATTGTGGCACTGGGCGCCGTGGCAGCCAAAAACCTGCTTGCCGTCAATGATTCCATGGCCAACCTGCGTGGCCGCTGGTATGACTTCAAGGGGTCCAAGCTGGCGGTCACGTATCATCCGGCGTACCTGCTGCGCGATCCACGGCAGAAAAAAGAGACCTGGAAAGATTTGCAGATGGTGATGAAGTTTCTGGGGTTGAAGCCAAAGCCCGCGCCCGCGGGAGCAGAGTAGCCTTCGAGAAACGCGCAAGGGTTGAGTTTTGTGGCGGCTCTGCCGTCACCACGCGTCCCAATTTGAGTGATCTGAAACCGCGGAGCGGCGATCCGGTGTGGCTTCTCGTACAATCTTCTCTGACGCCATGCCCACTTTCTGTGACGTAGCCCTGCCGGTCCCTCTGGATATGGCGTTCACCTATAAGGTCGGCGATCACGTACCCGTGGTCGGGGGACGGGTGCTGGTTCCGTTTCGTGCAGAGAGGCTCTCCGGCGTGGTGACAGCTCTGCATGACCGTGCTCCTTCCATGCAGGCCAAGACGGTGCTGCAGGTGCTGGATTCAGAGCCCGTGCTGGACGAAGGGCTGATGAAGCTGGGCTTGTGGATTTCCCAGTACTACCTGGCTCCCATCGGCGATGTCTTCCGCACGATGCTTCCGCTGGCGGCCGAGATCAAGAAGGCCAAACTCTACCGCATCACTGAGACGGGTTATGAGGCGCTGCATGCCTCGGCCACGGTTGGTTCGTCACGGCGCAGCAAGCAGGACATAGACACGCAAATGGTGGAGTACGCGGTGCTGGATTATCTTTCCATGTCGGACGACTCGCTGGAAGGCACCATTCGCTCCGCCACCGGCGCGAACCGCCAGGTTCTGGACCTGATGCTGCGCAAGAAATGGATTGCGCGGGAAGATGCCTCGGCGGCGCGCGACGCGCGGCGAACAGTTCAGGTGGCCGTACTCAAGGAAGAGGGCGGCAAATTGAATGAAAACCAGCAGAAGATTGTCGCGTTCCTGCAGCAACGCGAGGGCAGGGCGCTGGTGGAACTGTTACGGGCACTCGAAGTCCCACGCACGACCCTGCAAACCCTGGTCAAGCGCGGCGTGATTGAACTGGTTGAGGAGGCAGCCGGCTTCAGCGTGAGTACGATGAAGAAGCGAGGTCCTTCACACCTGGACTTTATTTTCAACGCCGAGCAGAAGGCGGCGCTCGGAAATGTACAGAGCGCGGTGAGAGAGGAAAACTTTTCTGTCTCGCTGCTGCACGGTGTGACAGGTTCGGGCAAGACGGCTGTGTACCTGGCTGCGATGCAAGGTGTGCTGGAGTCAGGGCGTTCGGCGATTCTGCTGGTTCCTGAGATTGGGTTGACGCCCGCTGCGGCGGCCAATCTGCATCAGGTCTTCGGCGATGAAGTGGCGATTCTTCACTCAGCGCTCTCCGCCGATGAGCGCGCGGAGCAATGGCACCGCATCCGCCGGGGCGAAGCGCGGATTGTTGTGGGAACGCGCTCAGCGGTTTTCGCGCCGGTCAGCAATCTGGCGCTGATCGTGGTCGATGAAGAACATGACAGCTCGTACAAGCAGGAAGAAACCCCACGGTATAACGGACGCGACGTCGCGGTCATGCGCGGCAAGCTGACAAACGCCGCGGTGGTGCTGGCGTCGGCGACGCCCTCGATCGAGTCTTACCACAATGCCGAGGCAGGGAAGTACCGCCTGATTCAGTTGAAGGAGCGCGTCGAGCGTCGTCCGC